>NZ_JBQDLF010000020.1:3164-62030 GCF_052095815.1 Brachybacterium sp.
TTGCGGCGCCGCTGTCGAAGGCAGCACGCACCGTGGACGCGCTGCGGGCCAAGCAGGAGGCCTGAGGGGCCTGAGCCTCTCAGCTCTCCGCACCCACAGCCTCAGCGCTGTCCCCCGTGCCTCCTTCACAGGAAGCGCGGTCCGCAAGACCTGGCGCGAAAGCGCCGCCTCACACCGCAGGGACGCAGGTCCCGACCATAGGAAGGAACGCCACCATGGCAAAGCTCAGCAACGACGAGCTCATCGAAGCTTTCAAGGAAATGTCCCTCATCGAGCTCTCTGAGTTCGTGAAGCAGTTCGAGGACGTCTTCGACGTCACCGCTGCTGCCCCCGTGGCCGTCGCCGCTGCCGGTGGCGCTGCCGGTGGCGAGGCCGCTGCCGAGGAGGAGCAGACCGAGTTCGACGTCATCCTCGAGTCGGCCGGTTCCGCGAAGATCGCCGTCATCAAGGAGGTGCGCGCCCTCACCTCCCTCGGTCTGAAGGAGGCCAAGGCGCTCGTCGACGAGGCCCCCAAGGCTGTCCTCGAGGGTGTCAAGAAGGAAGACGCCGAGGCTGCCAAGGCCAAGCTCGAAGAGGCCGGCGCGTCCGCTTCCGTCAAGTGATCCGTGGCGTGCGCTCCGGCGCGCGCCTGATCTGACGGCAGTCGTACTGCTTCCGAAGGGCCGTCCCGCGATGCGGGGCGGCCCTTCTGCATGCCCGGAGACGCCCCGGGGCCGCGATGCCTGCCCGCTCCGGGGGGCGCATCGGCGCACCGTCACCGTTTCGTGACTTCCGGATGCTGACGACCAGGTGAAAGTTCGCTGGATGCTCCATAGGCTGACCCCGCCTATGTCGTGAATCACCCGGGGGTTCCTGTGCCATTTCGGCCGCTTCGTCGTCTCGCCGCTCTGTCCGGCGCACTGCTGATCGGGACCCTCGGTCTCGGTATGAGTGCCGCGGTCGCGGCCCCTGAGGTGCCGACGCCACCGGCCGCACCCAGCCCGGTGGAGGGTGTCCCCAGCCTCCCGGACGACGTCACCTCGGATCCGGTGGACGTCGTGGTGCTGCTGAAGGGCGAGGACTCGACCCTCTCGATGTCCCAGGAGAGCTCGCGGCTGCAGGCTCAGCAGTCCCTGATCGACACCTGGTCCCAGCGGCACGGGCTCGTCATCGACCGACAGTTCGGTTACCTGGTCAACGGGTTCAGCGCCTCCGTGCCGGGGGACCGGCTCGCCGCTCTCTCGCTCGAGCCGGAGGTGCTCTCGGTCCGACGGGAGCGGGTCTACGAGCGCACCGAGCACACCGCCCGCGATCTGCAGGGAGTGCCCGCGGCCTTCGATGCCCACGGCGTGGACGGCACCGGCATGGTCATCTCGATCATCGACTCCGGCCTGGACCCGAGCCACCCCGCCCTGCGACTCGACGACTGCGGCGCGGCCGCGATCTCGGAGATCAATCCGGCCGCCGAGGCCGGGTTCACCTGCAAGATCCCCGACGGCTACAACTACGCCGACGAGAGCTACGTGATCAAGGACGGCGTGGTCGACGCGCACGGCCAGCACGTCGGCGGCATCGCCGCGGCCAACGGCTCCGAGGGCGACCACCCCGGTGACTTCGTCGAGACCGGCGAGCTGGACGGCGCCGCGCCCAACGCGCAGCTGCTCGCGATGAAGGTGTTCTCGAACTCCGGCGGCGGTGCCACGGACTCGGACATCGTCGCCGCGATCGAGGACTCGGTGAAGCAGGGCGCCGACGTGATCAACATGTCGCTCGGCTCCTCCAACGGGCAGAAGAACGCCTCCGACGCGAGCTCGCTCGCGATCGAGTCCGCCCGTGACGCGGGGGTCGTCACGGTGATCGCCGCCGGCAACGACGGCCAGAACTTCTCGCCCAGCGGGGTCGCCGATGATCTCTACGGGCTCCATGACGACGGCACCGTCGGCGCGCCGGGCACCCTGGGTTCCGCGCTGACCGTCGCCTCTATCGACAACTCGGTCCTCACGCAGCTGATGGCGTACGTGAACGACGAGACCGAAGGCGTGCCCTACTCGCCCGCCACCGGGACCCTCGATGATCAGCCGCACCGCCTGGTCGACCTGGGCCTCGGCACCGCAGCGGACATCGACGGGGTGGATCTGGACGGCGCCTACGCGCTCATCTCCCGCGGCGAGATCTCTTTCACCGAGAAGTACGAGAACGCCATCACGGCCAACGCCGGCGGCGTCGTCGTCTACAACACCGAGGATGCAGCCTTCGGGATGGCGGGGGTGGAGAGCTTCACCCTGCCCGGTATCACCGTCAGCCAGTCCGTCGGCCTCGAGCTGCAGGCCGCCATCGAGGCGGGGGAGACCACGCTGCGCATCACCGACGAGGTCGATGTGCGTGCGAGCGCGACCGCGCTGACCCCGTCGAGCTTCACCTCGTGGGGCTCGACCCCGACGCTCGACTTCGAGCCCGAGATCGCCGGCATCGGCGGCAATGTGTACTCGACGTACAACGACGGCACTTACGGCATGAACTCCGGCACCTCGATGGCTTCCCCGAACGTCGCCGGGATGACCGCGCTGGTGCTGCAGCATCTGGAGCAGACCCGTCCCGACGTCACCGGTGCCGAGCGGGTGGATCTGGCGAAGATCATGCTGATGAACACGGCGATGATCCCCGTCCAGGGCGACACCGCCGTGCCGTCGGCCTCGCCGCGCCAGGTCGGCGCCGGCCTCGCCCAGGTCGACAAGGCGCTGGACTCCCATGTCATCGCCACCGTCGACGGCGAGGGCGCGGCCGCGCTGCGCGAGATCTCCGGCACCGCCTCTTTCACCGTGACGCTCACCAACAGCGGCGACACCGCCGCGGAGTTCACCCTCCCGAGCACCACCCTGCTGGCTGAGACCAACGACGCCGGCGGCGCCACCACGGTGCGCAGCTCGAGCGGCTCCGTGGCCACGCCGAACACGGTGACCGTGCCCGCCGGTGGCACCGCGTCCGTCGAGGTCGCCGTCACCCCTGAGGCGGGTGCTGATCACTTCACCGGCGGCTGGGTGCAGTTCACCTCGAATGACGCCGACCAGCCGAACCTCTCCATCCCCTTCCTCGGCTTCGCCGGTGACTGGAATGCCGAGCCGATCGTGCTCCCCGTGGGCGAACCGCTCGAGGGCGTCGGCGTGCAGAGCGAGCTGATCACGATGTGGGGCGGCTCCACCCTGCCGCTCAGCAGCGACATCGGAGAGTTCTGGCTCTCGCCCAACGGTGACGGCGACATGGACACCATCGCGCCGAATCTGGTGACGATGCGCAATGCCTCCGACATCCGCTACAGCGTTCTGGACGCCTCGGGTGCGCAGGTGAAGGTCCTGGGGCAGGAGCAGGGGGTCTACCGGAACCTGCTCGGCGACTGGGGACTCGTCGCCGATCCGCGCGAGCTCCAGTGGACCGGGGCTGCCTTCGATGGCACCCTCTACGACCCGCAGGCGGTGGGCTACGCCGCGCTGCCGGATGGGCAGTACACCTACCGGGTCGAGGCCCGGCTCGGTGAGGAGCAGGACTGGCAGAGCACCGACTTCTCCTTCGGGATCGACGCCACCGCGCCCGAGGTCGACTTCGGTCCTTACGAGGCTGGGCTGCTCTCCTTCTCGGTCCTCGAGGACGGCTCCGGCATCCTCGCCCCGCCCACCGCGACCGGCGCCGCCGGCGAGGACATCCCGGTGACCGAGGCGCCTGACGGCACGTTCTCGATCGAGGTCGACCCGGAGTCGGTCCCGTTCGTCACCGTCTCGGTGCTCGATGCAGGCTTCAACCTGGGCGTCGGCACGAAGGTCTTCGAACCCTCGACGATGCTGATCGCCAACGCCTCCCAGCTCGAGCAGGGCGTCCTCGGCCCGCAGTCGCTGCTGGTGCAGGACGGATCGCTGCTGCTGAGCGGCTATGTCTCCTCCGACATCGTCGCCGTGCGTGTCGGTGACCAGACGGTGGAGACCCCCGAGGGGCGCTCCCGCCACGTGCTCCCGCTGGCCGAGGGCACGCAGGAGTTCCTCGTCGAGGGGCTCGGCGAGGATGGCACGGTGCTGCAGGAACGGACGCTCCCGGTCACCTTCGACTCGACCGCACCGGAGCTCACCATCACCGCGATGGAGACCGACGCGGAGGGACACGCCGTGGTCGGCGAGGACGGGACCCTCACGGTCGCCGGCACGGTCGCCGACGAGCGCGAGGGCGCCCAGCTCAGCGTCACCTCCGGTGAGATCACGGCGCAGATCGCCGAGGACGGCAGCTTCGAGATCACGGTCACTCCGGGCGAGATCGCAGCGGCCTTCACGCTCTCCGCCTCGGACGGCGTGAATACGAGCTCGGAGTCCTTCGCGATCTCCGGGCGGGCCCCTGCCGAGACTTGGGCGATGCCCGAGATCACCAACGCCGACTGCGTGCTCGAGCAGGCCGCATGCTTCGTGCCCGGCGACACCCCGGATACGAGTGCCGACGGCAGTGTCTTCACCCTCCGCGGCGAGTACCTGTCCGGGGGCACGATCACCTTGACCCCGGGCAGCCGCGTGGACGAGGACGGGAAGTACACCGACCCGGAGCCGATCACGGCCCAGATCGCGGAGGACGGCGCCTTCGCCGCCGAGCTCCCGGTCACGACCGGTGAGAACCACTACCGCATGGTGATCGAGGACGCGGACGGCACCATCCGTTACGACCGCGGGGTCCGCCTGTACTTCGATGTCACGGCACCCACCCTGCAGATCGACGAACCCACCCTGGTGGGCGGGACCCTGTACACGAACACAGAGCAGGTGACCGTGGCCGGCACCGCGTCCGATGACGGCTGGGGCTACGGGCTCCGGCTGAACGACTCCACGGTCATCGAACGGTTCGACATCGGCAGCCCGGGGGAGCAGTCCAACCAGCGCGACTTCTCCACCGAGATCACCGTGGCCGATGGCGACACGCTGCTGGTCGAGTTCGTGGACTCCAACGGCAATGTGCTGTTGGGTCTGATCCCGGTCATCCTCGACCAGGACGTCACAAGGGTCGACATCGCGAACCTGGCCGACGGCGAAGTCATCGACGACGCCCGCGAGATCGAGGTCTCCGTCGCGGACGAGAACCTGGCTGGGATGCAGGTGCTGTTGGACGGTGAGGTGGTCCACGACGCGGCCACCGACCTCGCGACCGAGGAGCACGCCCTCGAAGACGCGCTGGTCGACCTGCGGGAGCTGCAGGGCGAAGACGCCGACGGCGCAGACGCTGAGGGTGCAGACACCGACGGCACAGATGGCGTCGACGAGGTCACGACCTTCGGCACCAGCACCCGTGCCGCGCAGACCGAGCTGAGCACCCAGGTGCCCACGGCCGACCTCGCAGAGGGGAACCACACCCTCACGGTGCTCGCCACCGACCTCGCCGGCAGCACGTCCACCTCAGAGCGGATCTTCCAGGTCGTCGCCGCCGAGCCCGAGCTGGGGATCAGCGGTCCCGAGACGGTGGAGCTGAGCATCCACCGCGAGCAGCTGGGCGACCAGGCCGCGCTGGCCCAGGCGGCGCTCGCGAGCTACCAGGTGACACTCGACGGTGACGCCGAGGCCGCCGCCGCGGCCGGATACAGCCTGCGGCTCGCGCCGGGGACCGTCCTGGCCGACGGAGAGCAAGCGGTGCGGGCCCTTGTGGTCGATGCGGCCGGTGACCCGGTCATGGGCGCTGGCGGCGAGGCGGTCGAGCTGGGGATCACCGTGACGGTGGCCCTGCAGCAGGTGACCCTCACCGCGGGTGAGGTGAGCGCCACGGCGACCTTCCGCAGCGATGACTCGCTGACGGCCACCATCGGTGATGCCGAGGGCGGCGAAGGCCGGGTGGTGACGCTCGCCAACGTCTACGGCTCCCTGGAGTCGGTCATCACCGTGCCTGGTGCAGAGGGCGAGCGGGTCCTGCAGCTGCTGGAGGACGGAACCCGCCTGCCGGTGACCTCCACCTGGGCGGACGGGATGCTGACCTTCTCCGGGCCCTCCCAGGCCTCGTACCTGATCCTGCCGGCCGAGGTACCCGGCGGCGGGACCGGCGGTGACGGGGGCGGTGATGACGGCAGCTCCGGCGGAGATGGCAACGGTGGCGATGCCGGCGCCGGAGGCGGATCTGGCAGCGGCGGGGGACAGGGCACCGGCACGGCTGACGGCGCCGGTAAGGGCTCGGGCGGTCCACTCGCCCGCACCGGCACCGAGATCCTCGTCCCGCTCGGGGCGGCGGCGGCGCTGCTGCTGGCCGGTGGGGGGCTGATCGCGCTTCGCCGCCGAAGCTGAACACCACGGGCCCTGAGTCCCGGTCCTGAGCTCCGGCGCTGAAACACGGCTCCGAGCCGGAACGGACTCCGAGCCGGAACGGTGAGGCAGATCATGTGGGGCCGCATCCTCTGAGAGAGGACGCGGCCCCACGTGCTGTCCCTAAGGTGCTCGCGCGCCGCGCGCGGCCGGCCCTGCGGGGCTGCAAAGGCGCCGGACGCGCACCCTCCGCCCGGAGGCAGGAAGATGCCCAAAAGGTACCCAAAGGTGCCCTGACGTGCCCCGACACTCCGGGCGGGACCCTGCCTGCTTGACTCTGGCGCGATTTCCCTTCATGCTTTTTCCCGTACGGAGCTGTTCCTGCTGCACGTGCCCGGTGTGTTCACACCGCCGGGCCGGTCGAGACAGACGGGCAGGAAGCACCGACAGAACCTCTGCGCCAGGCATATAGCGGCCGACGTGGATGGACCAGTCGCGTCGCGGCACTTGTGTCCATCCGCGAATTTCTGTATGCTCGGTCCTTGCGCTACGCGTCGCCCGTCGGTTCTGCCGCTCTGTTCACCACATTGTCTGCTCCACCGCCTGACGGGTGTTCGCCGCGCCTGGGATTCCGTCATCGGCCTGTGGAAGGACCCCCCTTGGCTGCCTCGAGCACCGATCGCACCACTGACATCGCACTTCGTACCGCCTCACCTCGCGTCACCTTCGCGAAGCTCGGCGACCCGATCGAGGTCCCGGATCTGCTGAGTCTGCAGACCACCTCGTTCGACTGGTTGCTCGGCAACGACCGCTGGCAGGAGCGTGCCCAGGAAGCCGCTTCCGCAGGTCGGGAGGACGTCCCGCAGACCTCAGGTCTTGCGGACATCCTCGAGGAGATCTCCCCGATCGAGGACTTCGCCGGCAATATGTCGCTGTCCTTCCGGGACCACACCTTCGACGACCCGAAGTACACGGTCGACGAATGCAAGGACAAGGATCTCACCTACGCGGCTCCGCTGTACGTCATCGCGGAGTTCATGAACAACGAGACCGGCGAGATCAAGACCCAGACGGTCTTCATGGGCGAGTTCCCGCTCATGACTCCCAAGGGCACCTTCATCATCAACGGCACCGAGCGTGTCGTCGTCTCGCAGCTGGTCCGCTCCCCGGGCGTGTACTTCGAGGAGTCGATCGACAAGACCAGCGACAAGCACATCTTCTCCGCGAAGATGATCCCGTCGCGCGGCGCCTGGCTCGAGTTCGAGATCGACAAGCGCGACCAGGTCGGCGTCCGCATCGACCGCAAGCGCAAGCAGTCCGTCACCACCCTGCTCCAGGCCCTGGGCCTGTCCCACTCGGACATCCTCGAGGAGTTCGGCGAGTTCGAGTCGATGCGCTCGACCCTGGAGAAGGACCGCATCGCGTCCCAGGACGAGGCGCTCATCGACATCTACCGCAAGCAGCGCCCGGGCGAGCCGCCCACGCGCGATGCGGGCGAGGCGATGCTGAACAACCTCTACTTCAACAACAAGCGCTACGACCTCGCGAAGGTCGGCCGCTACAAGATCGACAAGAAGCTCGGTCTCGACGGCAGCCTCTCCGAGTCGACCCTGCGCCTGCAGGACATCGTCTCGACCATCAAGTACATCGTCGCCCTGCATGACGGTGTCAGCGAGTACACCAGCACCGACGACAAGCCGGTCCGCGTCGAGACCGACGACATCGACCACTTCGGCAACCGTCGCATCCGCGCGGTGGGCGAGCTGATCCAGAACCAGGTCCGCACCGGCCTGTCCCGCATGGAGCGCGTCGTCCGCGAGCGCATGACCACGCAGGACGTCGAGGCGATCACGCCGTTGACCCTGATCAACATCCGACCGGTCACGGCGGCGATCAAGGAGTTCTTCGGAACCTCCCAGCTCTCGCAGTTCATGGACCAGAACAACCCCCTGTCGGGCCTGACGCACAAGCGCCGGCTCTCGGCGCTGGGCCCGGGCGGCCTCTCCCGCGACCGCGCCGGCATGGAGGTCCGTGACGTCCACCCGTCGCACTACGGCCGCATGTGCCCGATCGAGACCCCTGAGGGTCCGAACATCGGTCTGATCGGCTCGCTGGCGACCTTCGCCCGCATCAACCCCTTCGGCTTCATCGAGACCCCGTACCGCAAGGTCGTGGGCGGCCACGTCACCGACGAGGTCGTCTACCTCACCGCGGACGACGAGGATCGCCACATCATCGCGCAGGCCAACGCCAAGATCGATGAGAAGGGCCGCTTCCTGGAGGAAGAGGTCCTGGTGCGCCTCCCCGGCGGCGAGCCCGACCTGGTCGCCGTCGCGGACGTCGGCTACATGGACGTCTCCGCTCGGCAGATGGTGTCTGTCGCCACGGCGATGATTCCCTTCCTCGAGCACGATGACGCCAACCGTGCGCTCATGGGCTCCAACATGCAGCGCCAGGCCGTGCCGCTGCTCCGTTCCGAGATGCCGCTGGTCGGCACCGGCATGGAGCGTCGCGCCGCCGTCGACGCCGGCGATGTGATCACCGCGCTGAAGGCCGGTGTCATCGAGGAGCTCTCCGCAGATCTGGTCGTGGTGATGGCCGACGACGGCACCCGCCAGACCTACCCGATCGGGAAGTTCCAGCGCTCCAACGCCGGCAACTCCTACAACCAGCGGGTGCTCTTCGACGAGGGCGACCGCGTCGAAGCGGGCTCGATCCTGGCCGACGGCCCCTCGACCGATCAGGGCGAGCTCGCGATCGGCAAGAACCTCCTGGTCGCCTTCATGTCCTGGGAGGGCCACAACTACGAGGACGGCATCATCCTGTCCTCGCGGATGGTCCAGGATGACGTCCTCACCTCGATCCACATCGAGGAGCACGAGGTCGACGCCCGCGACACCAAGCTGGGCAAGGAAGAGATCACCCGGGACATCCCGAACGTCGGCGACGACGTGCTGGCCGATCTCGACGAGCGCGGCATCATCCGCATCGGCGCCGAGGTCGAGCCGGGAGACATCCTGGTCGGCAAGGTCACGCCCAAGGGCGAGACCGAGCTGACCCCGGAGGAGCGCCTGCTGCGCGCCATCTTCGGCGAGAAGGCCCGCGAGGTGCGCGACACCTCCCTGCGCGTCCCTCACGGCGAGTCCGGCACCATCATCGGTGTGCAGGTCTTCAACGACGACGAGGACGGGGACATCCTCCCCACCGGCGTCAACGAGATGGTCCGCGTGTACGTGGCCCAGAAGCGCAAGATCACCGATGGTGACAAGCTCGCCGGCCGTCACGGCAACAAGGGCGTCATCGCGAAGATCCTGCCGGTCGAGGACATGCCGTTCCTGGAGGACGGTACCCCGGTCGACATCATCCTGAACCCGATGGGCGTGCCCGGCCGAATGAACATCGGCCAGGTCATGGAGACCCACCTCGGCTGGGTCGCCAAGTCCGGCTGGGATCTGGATCCGACGGATGCCACCGCCGCTGATCTGCCCGAGGCAGCTCTGCACGGCGAGCCCGGCACCCCGGTCGCCGTCCCCGTCTTCGACGGCCTCACCGCTGACGAGGTCACCGGCCTGATCGCCAACCACCGCCCCAACCGGGACGGCGAGCGGATGGTCAAGGAGGACGGCAAGGCACGGCTGTTCGACGGCCGCTCCGGCGAGCCGTTCCCGGAGCCGGTCTCCGTGGGCTACATGTACCTGCTGAAGCTCCACCACCTGGTGGACGACAAGCTGCACGCGCGCTCCACGGGCCCGTACTCGATGATCACGCAGCAGCCGCTGGGCGGTAAGGCGCAGTTCGGCGGCCAGCGCTTCGGCGAGATGGAGGTCTGGGCCCTCGAGGCCTATGGCGCCGCCTACGCCCTGCAGGAGCTGCTGACCATCAAGTCCGATGACATCGCCGGCCGCGTCAAGGTCTACGAGGCGATCGTCAAGGGCGAGAACATCCCCGAGCCCGGCATCCCGGAGTCCTTCCGCGTGCTCCTCAAGGAGATGCAGTCCCTGTGCCTGAACGTCGAGGTCCTGTCCTCCGACGGCACGGCCCAGGAAGTTCAGGAAGGCGATGAGGAGGTCTTCCGCGCCGCGGAGGAGCTCGGCATCGACCTGTCCCGCCGGCCTCACGAGGGCGTCGGCTCCATCGAAGAGGTCTGAGGGATATAGGGCTCGGGCGGCCGGGTCGCCGCGTGACGCGGCACCCGCCCCCTGAGCCCCGCCCTCGACCCCGTTCCCTCAGACACCACTCTTCCGATCGAGAGAAGGACACCTGTGATCGACGTCAATACCTTCGACGAGCTGCGCATCGGTCTTGCGACGCCCGATGACATCCGCGGCTGGTCCCACGGCGAGGTCAAGAAGCCGGAGACCATCAACTACCGCACCCTGAAGCCCGAGATGGACGGCCTCTTCTGCGAGCGCATCTTCGGCCCCACCCGGGACTGGGAGTGCTACTGCGGCAAGTACAAGCGCGTCCGCTTCAAGGGCATCATCTGCGAGCGCTGCGGCGTGGAGGTCACCAAGTCCTCCGTGCGCCGTGAGCGCATGGGCCACGTGGAGCTCGCCGCCCCCGTCACCCACATCTGGTACTTCAAGGGCGTGCCGAGCCGCCTGGGCTACCTGCTGGACCTTGCGCCGAAGGATCTCGAGAAGATCATCTACTTCGCCGCGTACATGATCACGGCAGTGGATGATCAGGCACGTCACGACGACATGCCGGACCTCCAGGCCCGCTTCGATCTCGAGGTCAAGGAGCTCGAGAACGAGCGCGACGCCGCGATCAACAACCGCGCGCTGTCCGCGGAGAAGGACCTCGCCCAGCTCGAGGAGGAGGGTGCGAAGGCCGACGCGAAGCGCAAGGTCCGCGACTCCGGCGAGCGTGAGCAGGCCCAGATCCGCAAGAAGTACGACGCCGAGATCGACCGCATCACTCGCATCTGGGAGCGCTTCAAGACTCTCAAGGTCGCTGACCTCGAGGGTGACGAGCAGCTCTACCGTGCGATGAAGCTGCGCTACGGCACGTACTTCGAGGGCGGCATGGGCGCCGAGGCGATCCAGCGTCGTCTGGCCGACTTCGACCTCGAGGCCGAGTCGGTGCTGCTGCGCGAGATCATCGCCACCGGCAAGGGGCAGAAGAAGGCCCGTGCGCTCAAGCGCCTCAAGGTCGTCTCCGCCTTCCTCACCACCACGAATTCGCCGGTGGGCATGGTGCTGGACGCCGTCCCGGTGATCCCGCCGGACCTGCGTCCGATGGTGCAGCTGGACGGTGGCCGCTTCGCGACCTCCGACCTCAACGACCTGTACCGCCGCGTGATCAACCGCAACAACCGCCTCAAGCGGCTGCTGGATCTCGGTGCTCCCGAGATCATCGTGAACAACGAGAAGCGGATGCTGCAGGAGTCGGTCGACTCGCTGTTCGACAACGGTCGTCGTGGCCGTCCGGTCACCGGACCGGGCAACCGCCCGCTGAAGTCGCTCTCGGACATGCTCAAGGGCAAGCAGGGTCGTTTCCGTCAGAACCTGCTCGGCAAGCGCGTGGACTACTCCGCCCGCTCCGTGATCGTCAACGGCCCGCAGCTGCGCCTGCACCAGTGCGGCCTGCCCAAGGGCATGGCGCTCGAGCTCTTCAAGCCCTTCGTCATGAAGCGCCTGGTCGAGCTCAGCCACGCCCAGAACGTCAAGGCCGCCAAGCGGATGGTCGAGCGGGCACGCCCCGAGGTGTGGGACGTCCTCGAAGAGGTCATCACCGAGCACCCGGTGCTGCTGAACCGTGCGCCCACCCTGCACCGTCTGGGCATCCAGGCGTTCGAGCCGCAGCTCGTCGAGGGCAAGGCCATCCACCTGCACCCGCTCGTGTGCGCCGCGTTCAACGCGGACTTCGACGGCGACCAGATGGCTGTTCACCTGCCGCTGTCGGCAGAGGCGCAGGCTGAGGCCCGCATCCTGATGCTGTCCAGCAACAACATCCTCAAGCCGTCCGACGGCCGCCCCGTGACCATGCCCGCACAGGACATGATCATCGGTCTGTACCACCTCACCACGGTGCGCGAGGGCGTCCCCGGCATCGGTCGGCGCTTCGCCTCCGAGGCCGAGGCGATCATGGCCTACGACCGCGGCGAGCTGGATCTCAACGCGCTGGTGGACATCCGCTTCACGGACATCGTCCCGCCGAGCGACTGGGAGGCCCCCGAGGGCTGGACCGAGGGTGACCCGATCATCCTCACCACCACCCTGGGCGCCGTCCACTTCAACGAGACGCTGCCCGAGGACTTCCCCTTCGTGCAGGGTCAGGTCGGCAAGAAGCGTCTGGGCGGCATCGTCAACGCCCTGGCGGAGCGCTACGACAAGGGCCAGGTCGCCGCATCGCTGGATGCGCTGAAGTCCTATGGCTTCTCCTGGTCGACTCGTTCGGGTGCGTCCTTCGCCCTGTCCGACGTCGTGACCCCGCCGAACAAGGCGGAGATCATCGCGAAGTACGAGGAGAAGAACGCCCAGATCCAGGAGAACCGCGACCTGGGCCTGATCTCCGAGCACGAGCGCAACATGGAGCTCATCGACATCTGGACCGAGGCGACCAACGAGGTCGACCAGGCGATGCGGGCGAACTTCGACTCGAACAACACCATCTTCCGGATGGTGGACTCGGGCGCTCGAGGCAACTGGATGCAGGTCCGCCAGATCGCCGGTATGCGTGGTCTGGTGAACAACCCGAAGGGCGAGATCATCCCGCGCCCGATCCTCTCCAACTACAAGGAGGGGCTCTCGGTCCTGGAGTACTTCATCGCCTCGCACGGCTCCCGCAAGGGCCTGGCGGATACCGCGCTGAAGACCGCGCAGTCGGGCTACCTGACCCGTCGTCTGGTCGATGTCTCGCAGGACGTCATCATCCGTGAGGACAACTGCGGCACGACCAAGGGCCTGGTGCTTCCGATCGCGGTCGAGGAGGCCGGCGTGCTCCGTCCCCACGAGCACGCGGAATCCACCGTCTACGGGCGCGTCCTGGCCACTGCGGCCATCGGCGCCGACGGTACCGAGGCGGCTCCGGCCGGCACCGAGCTGGGCGATGTGCGCATCGAGCAGCTCGTCGAGGCCGGTGTCCGCGAGGTCAAGATCCGCTCCGTGCTGACCTGTGACTCCGCGGTGGGCACCTGTGTCCAGTGCTACGGCAAGTCGCTCGCGACCGGCCAGCTGGTCGACATCGGCGAGGCCGTCGGCATCGTCGCGGCCCAGTCGATCGGCGAGCCCGGCACCCAGCTGACCATGCGTACCTTCCACTCCGGTGGTGTGGCCAGCGCCGAGGGCGACATCACGCACGGTCTGCCGCGTGTGCAGGAGCTCTTCGAGGCCCGTACCCCGGCCGGCTTCGCGCCGATCTCCGAGTTCTCGGGTCGGGTCGAGGTCGAGGAGAACGACAAGCAGCGCCGGATCACGGTCACCCCGGACGACGGCTCCGAGCCGGTGTCCTACACCGTCTCCAAGCGCGTGTCCCTGCTGATCGCCGACGGTGACCACATCGAGGTCGGCCAGAAGCTCACGCTGGGTTCGGTGGACCCGAAGCAGGTCCTGCGGATCCTCGGCCCGCGTGCCGTGCAGCAGCACCTGGTCGACGAGGTGCAGAAGGTCTACATCAGCCAGGGTGTGGACATCCATGCCAAGCACATCGAGGTCATCGTGCGCCAGATGCTCCGTCGCGTGACGGTCATCGAGTCCGGTGACACCGGTCTGCTGCCCGGCGACTTCGCCGAGCGGGTCAACTTCGAGCGGGAGAACCGTCGGGTCCTCTCCGAGGGCGGTCAGCCGGCCTCGGGTCGTCCGGAGCTGATGGGCATCACGAAGGCCTCGCTGGCGACCGAGTCGTGGCTCTCGGCGGCCTCCTTCCAGGAGACCACCCGAGTGCTCACCGAGGCTGCCCTGAACCGCAAGAGCGACAAGCTCATGGGGCTCAAGGAGAACGTCATCATCGGTAAGCTCATCCCCGCTGGCACCGGCCTGTCGCGGTTCCGCCACATCGCGGTCGAGCCCACCGACGAGGCCAAGGCACAGATGTACCAGGTGCCGGGCTACGACGAGCTGGACTTCTCCGGCTTCGGCCAGACCGGTGCCGTCAACCTCGACGACATCGACTACGCAGATCCGTTCCGCACTGATTTCCGGTGATCCGGTGATCCTGCGCTGAGCGCGGGAGCTCGTCCGCCGTCGAGGCGGCGCACGAGCGACCACACGCCGCGGGGCGGCTCCACTTCGGTGGGGCCGCCCCGCGGCGTCTTTGCGTCCGGGGCCTGCTGCCGATGCCCCTGTATAGGGACTGGCGCTGCTCCCGTCTAGGGAAGGACCCCCGCACGAGGGCACGGGGGACTGGCGCGAGAGGGCACGGGGAGGGATCCGCGGCAGATGGCTGTGGGGGAGTGGCGGCGAACGCGTCCGCTGTGGTCCCGGTCGCGTTCCAGGCGGATCCAGGGCTCTGCGGCGTGACCTGGCAGACCCTGAGGTTCACGAGAGGGTAAAGACCTCTCGGGTGCTTCTTCAAACTCTCGCCTCTCCCCTTACGCAATGGGACGAACCGGGAAACGATGGCACCTGGCAGTTCCCGCGCAGGCTTTCCTGCCGCATCTCCGTCGGAGTGCGTGCGCGTGCCGGAGCTGCATGCCCCACCTGCTGGGGACCGGAGCTCTGAGAACGACACGAACGCCGCATGCCGCGGCAAGGAACAGGTGGAACAGTGAAGAAGACCCCGTGGATCGTCGCAGCCGCAACCGTGTGCGTCGTCGCTGTCGGAGGTGGCGGCACCGCGTTCGCCATGTCGAATGAGGCGCAGCTCAACGTGTACGGCGAGGAATCCTCGGTGCGCACCTTCTCGCAGCCCACCGTGGGGGATCTGCTCTCCGCCCAGGGCATCGAGGTCAAGGACACCGACCTGGTGGTGCCGGCCCTGACGGAGGCCGTCACCGACGGCCTCGAGATCCAGGTCATCCAGCGCACCCCGGTCACCGTCACCATCGACGGGGTGGCGAAGGATCTGCTCACCACCGGCGACACCGTGGCCGATGCGCTCGAGGAGACCGACTACAAGGCCGAGGGCGCCGTGATCACCCCGGAGCCCACCTCCTCGCTCAGCGCCGCGAACGGCGAGGTCGAGATCGTCACCCGTAAGACGGTCACCTTCGTCGGCCAGAAGGGCCAGGACACCTTCGAGGTGTCCGCCCTGACCGTTGGCGAGGCGATGGAGAAGGTGCTCGGAGATATCGAGGACACCGACACCGCCGACGTCCCCCGCGACACCCTGCTCGAGGACGGCGCGACCCACACGGTCCAACGCGTCCGCGAGGGCGAGCGCACCGAGTCTGTCGAGATCCCGTTCGAGACGAAGACCGTCGAGGATGATTCGCTGCTCGAGGGCAAGACCAAGACCACCACCGAGGGCAAGGCGGGCGCCACCGAGAAGGTCTTCGCCGAGAAGACCGTCGACGGTGAGGTCACCGAGTCCGAGCTGGTCTCCGAGACCGTCGTCACCGAGCCGGTGACCGAGGTCGTCGCCAAGGGCACCAAGCCCGCCCCGAAGCCGGAGCCCGTGCAGGAGGAGAAGTCGTCCTCCGAGAAGTCCTCCAGCGAGAAGCGCAGCACCGGCAGCAAGTCCAACCGCAGCTCCGAGCGCAGCTCGTCGGAGTCCTCCGGGAACACCGGTGCCTCGGCGCCGGCTGCTCCGTCGGGCTCCGTGTGGGACCGCATCGCCCAGTGCGAGTCCGGTGGCAACTGGTCCATCAACACCGGCAACGGCTACTACGGCGGCCTGCAGTTCAGTGCAGGAACCTGGAAGGCCTTCGGCGGCGGCAAGTACGCCTCCACCGCGAACCAGGCCACCCGCGGCCAGCAGATCGACATCGCCAAGAAGGTTCAGGCCCAGCAGGGCTGGGGCGCATGGCCCTCCTGCACCTCCAAGCTCGGCATCCGCTGAGCGACGTACTGACGTGCTGATGCACTGATCTTCCACGGGACCCCGGGCTTCTGGCCCGGGGTCCCGTTGTGCGTGGGATCCAGTGGGATCCACGGCGTCAGGGATGTGCAGTACAGCTCGCATAGCGCTGACCTGGGGAGATGCTGGCTCTCGCCGGGCGCTTTGCTGCGGGTTCGGCCGGCGGTCACAGGGCGTCATGTGATCTGTGTCGGAACCTCCCAGAAGCTTTGACCGCATCCCGCGCATCTCAGTAGACTGCGTATGCGTCCGGAGTGCCCTCTGGTCGTGACCCGGGACTGACCCGCGTGCCCTTCGGGGCTGCGGGGGGTGTCCCCCGCGAGGAGCGGATCCTCGCGGTGTGCCCGAATATGGGAAGGGTGGCCATGCCCGGCCTCCTGCCCCGGGGCGCCGATCACGGTCCTCCTGGACGCCCGACTGGTGCCATCACCTGTCGGGCGGGCCGATACGCCGAGCCTCCCGGGCCATGGGGGCGGTGAATATCGGGTCGCCGACCGTGCAAGCGGTCGAAGATGTTGATCCTTCGGTGCCAACAGCTCCGAGGGCTGACAAGGAAGAGAAGCTGTGCCTACTATTCAGCAGTTGGTGCGCAAGGGGCGGGACGGTCGTTCGTCCTCCTCCAAGACGCCCGCGCTCCAGGGTTCGCCCCAGCGCCGCGGTGTCTGCACCCGCGTCTACACCCAGACCCCCAAGAAGCCGAACTCTGCGCTGCGCAAGATCGCGCGTGTGCGGCTGTCGACCGGCATCGAGGTCAGCGCCTACATCCCCGGCGAGGGCCACAACCTCCAGGAGCACTCGATCGTGCTCGTCCGCGGCGGTCGTGTGAAGGACCTCCCCGGCGTGCGCTACAAGATCGTTCGCGGCGCACTGGACACCCAGTCCGTCAAGGGCCGCCAGCAGGCGCGCTCGCTCTACGGCGCCAAGAAGGAGAAGAAGTAATGCCTCGTAAGGGCCCCGCTCCCAAGCGCCCGCTGGCCGTCGACCCCGTCTTCGGGTCGCCGATCGTCACGCAGCTCATCAACAAGATCCTCCTGGACGGCAAGAAGACCGTCGCCGAGGGCATCGTCTACGGCGCCCTCGAGGGTGCCCGTGAGAAGAACGGCCAGGATCCGGTCGTCACCCTGAAGAAGGCTCTGGACAACATCCGGCCTTCCCTCGAGGTCCGCTCCCGCCGAGTCGGCGGCGCGACCTACCAGGTGCCGATCGAGGTCAAGCCCGGCCGCTCCACCACGCTGGCGCTGCGCTGGCTGGTCAGCTACTCCCGCGCCCGCCGCGAGAACACCATGACCGAGCGTCTGATGAACGAGATCCTCGACGCCTCCAACGGCCTCGGTGCAGCTGTCAAGCGCCGCGAGGACACCCACAAGATGGCCGAGTCCAACCGCGCCTTCGCTCACTACCGCTGGTGAGTTCACGGTGGGGTTCGCCCGTCTGGGCGGACCCCACCGACTGTCCTTCGGCAGCTCCACCAGCATCCGTTCTCCAGAAAGGCACAGCCCGTGGCACTTGAAGTGCTCAGCGACCTGAACAAGGTCCGCAATATCGGCATCATGGCTCACATCGATGCTGGCAAGACCACCACGACCGAGCGCATCCTCTTCTACACCGGCGTGAACTACAAGATGGGCGAGACCCACGACGGCGCCGGCACGATGGACTGGATGGAGCAGGAGAAGGAGCGCGGCATCACGATCACGTCGGCCGCGACGACCTGCTACTGGCACGACAGCCAGATCAACATCATCGACACCCCCGGCCACGTCGACTTCACCGTCGAGGTGGAGCGTTCGCTGCGCGTGCTGGACGGCGCTGTCGCAGTGTTCGACGGCAAGGAGGGCGTGGAGCCCCAGTCGGAGACCGTCTGGCGCCAGGCCGACAAGTACGACGTGCCCCGCATCTGCTTCGTCAACAAGATGGACAAGCTCGGCGCCGACTTCTTCTTCACCGTCAAGACCATCGTGGACCGCCTCGGCGCGAAGCCGCTGGTCATGCAGGTCCCGATCGGTGCAGAGCACGACTTCACCGGCATCGTCGACCTCGTCGAGATGAAGGCCTACGACTGGCCCGAGACCCTCGAAGAGGACATGCCCGCGATCAACTCGAAGAAGGGTGACCCCTCGCTCGGCCAGTGGCAGCGCGAGATCCCGATCCCCGAGGATCTGGCAGCCACCGTCGAGGAGTACCGCAGCAAGCTCGTCGAGGACGTCGCCGAGAGCTCCGAGGAGCTCATGGAGGCCTACCTCGAGGAGGGCGACCTCACCCTCGAGCAGCTGAAGTCCGGCATCCGCTCGATGACGGTCAACTCCGAGGCATACCCGGTCTTCTGCGGCACCGCGTTCAAGAACAAGGGCGTCCAGCCCATGCTCAACGGTGTCATCGACTACCTGCCCTCGCCGCTCGACGTGCCCCCGATGGTCGGCCACAAGCCGAACGACGAGTCGGTCGAGCTGACCCGCAAGCCCGAGTGGGACGAGCCCTTCTCCGGCCTCGCCTTCAAGGTTGCCGCGCACCCGTTCTTCGGGTCGCTGACCTACGTGCGCGTCTACTCCGGCCAGGTGAAGCAGGGCGATCAGATCCTGAACGCCACCACCGGCAAGAAGGAGCGCGTCGGCAAGCTGTTCCAGATGCACTCCAACAAGGAGAACCCGGTCGATGAGGCCTTCGCGGGCCACATCTACGCGTTCATCGGTCTGAAGGACACCACCACCGGTGACACCCTCACCGATCCGGCGAACCCGATCCAGCTCGAGTCCATGAGCTTCCCGGAGCCGGTCATCTCGGTCGCCATCGAGCCGAAGACCAAGGGCGACCAGGAGAAGCTGGGTGTGGCCATCCAGAAGCTCGCCAAGGAGGACCCGACCTTCCAGGTCGAGCTCGACGAGGAGACCGGCCAGACCGTCATCAAGGGCATGGGCGAGCTGCACCTCGACATCCTCGTGGACCGTATGCGTCGCGAGTTCAACGTCGAGGCCAACATCGGCAAGCCGCAGGTGGCCTACCGCGAGACGATCAAGCGGACGGTGGAGAAGTTCGACTTCACCCACAAGAAGCAGACCGGTGGCTCCGGCCAGTTCGCGAAGATCCAGGTGACCTTCGCTCCGCTGACCGATGCCGAAGACGGCGTGTTCTACGAGTTCGAGAACAAGGTCACCGGCGGCCGCATCCCGCGCGAGTACATCCCGAGCGTGGACGCAGGCATCCAGAGCGCCCTGGTCTCCGGCATCCTCGCCGGCTACCCGGTCGTGAACGTCAAGGCCTCGCTGCTTGACGGCGCCTACCACGACGTCGACTCCTCGGAGATGGCGTTCAAGATCGCCGGCTCCATGGCGGCCAAGGAGGCCCTGCGCAAGGCGCAGCCGGTCCTCCTCGAGCCCCTCATGGACGTCGAGGTCCGTACTCCTGAGGAGTACATGGGAGATGTCATCGGCGATCTGAACTCCAGGCGAGGTCAGATCCAGTCGATGGAGGACGCGAGCGGGGTCAAGATCGTCCGTGCTCTCGTGCCGCTGTCGGAGATGTTCGGCTACGTCGGCGACCTGCGGTCCAAGACCCAGGGCCGTGCGATGTACACCATGCAGTTCGACAGCTACTCGGAGGTCCCGTCCAGCATCGCGGACGAGATCATCGCAAAGACCCGGGGCGAGTGAGGAGTCGGGGGAAGCAGGTAGGCTCCTTCTCCTGTTTCCCCCACACTCCCTTCGGAGCTCCGCCTCGCCGAGGCGGGATCCGATCCCGATCCAGAAGTACCACGATTAGAAGTCCTAGGAGGACACCATCATGGCGAAGGCCAAGTTCGAGCGGACCAAGCCGCACGTCAACATCGGCACCATCGGTCACGTCGACCACGGCAAGACCACGCTGAGCGCTGCGATCTCGAAGGTTCTGTACGACAAGTTCCCGGATCTCAACGAGAAGCGTGACTTCGACACGATCGACAACGCGCCCGAAGAGAAGCAGCGCGGCATCACGATCAACGTCTCGCACATCGAGTACGAGACCGACAAGCGCCACTACGCGCACGTCGACGCCCCCGGGCACGCTGACTACGTGAAGAACATGATCACCGGCGCTGCTCAGATGGACGGCGCGATCCTCGTGGTCGCCGCCACCGACGGCCCGATGGCTCAGACCCGTGAGCACGTCCTGCTCGCCAAGCAGGTCGGCGTTCCCTACCTGCTCGCCGCTCTCAACAAGTCCGACATGGTCGACGACGAGGAAATCCTCGAGCTCGTCGAGATGGAGGTCCGCGAGATGCTGGGCGCTCAGGGCTTCGACGAGGACGCGCCGGTCATCC
The DNA here is from genome assembly GCF_052095815.1 of Brachybacterium sp. Lineage (NCBI taxonomy): Bacteria > Bacillati > Actinomycetota > Actinomycetes > Micrococcales > Dermabacteraceae > Brachybacterium > Brachybacterium sp. The sequence continues at coordinate 23,646 of NZ_JBQDLF010000020.1, forward strand.
AGGTCTCCGCTCTCAAGGCCCTCGAGGGTGAAGAGAAGTGGGTCAAGGCCATCGAAGAGCTCATGGACGCCGTGGATGAGTCCATCCCGGACCCCGTCCGCGATCTCGACCAGGCCTTCCTGATGCCGATCGAGGACGTCTTCACGATCCAGGGTCGTGGCACCGTCGTCACCGGCAAGGTCGACCGCGGCAAGCTCGCGATCAACTCCGAGGTCGAGATCCTCGGCATCCGCGAGCCGCAGAAGACGATCGTCACCGGCATCGAGATGTTCCACAAGCAGATGGACGAAGCATGGGCCGGCGAGAACTGCGGTCTGCTGCTGCGTGGCACCAAGCGTGAGGACGTCGAGCGCGGCCAGGTCGTCGCCAAGCCCGGCACCATCACCCCCCACACGAACTTCGAGGCGCAGGTCTACATCCTGTCCAAGGACGAGGGCGGGCGTCACAACCCGTTCTACTCGAACTACCGCCCGCAGTTCTACTTCCGCACCACCGACGTCACCGGCGTCATCACGCTGCCCGAGGGCACCGAGATGGTCATGCCCGGCGACAACACCGAGATGACGGTCGAGCTGATCCAGCCGATCGCCATGGAGGAGGGCCTCGGCTTCGCCATCCGTGAGGGTGGCCGCACCGTGGGCTCCGGCCGCGTCACCAAGATCACCAAGTGATCGCCGCGGGGGTGACCCCGCAACCGTGAGGCGCTCTCTCTGCGAGCGCTGAGCAACGAAGACCCCGCACCGGGATGACCGGTGCGGGGTCTTTCGTCGTCTCTGGGCCCGCTCCGTCTTCGGGCCCACGCCGTACAGCTGATCATCCTGCCGATGCGCGTGAGCAGCAGGACGGGCAGCAGGGCAGCAGGGCAGCAGAAGGGCTGGCGGCAGGTGCCCGGGCCAGCTGGAGGGCAGGCCGGCAGGCGGCGAGGACGGCGGGACGGCAGGCCAGTGAGCTCCTGAGGACCACGGAGCTCAGGGGCACGGGGCAGAGAAAGGCCCCCGCACCAAGCACGCCCGACGTGCTGATGCGGGGGCCTGCCCCCTGAGCCGAACCGGTCAGCGCGAGGCGTCGCCGTCCTGGCTGCCGTCCTGCGGGGGAGCGGCATGATCGCCTCTGCTCGGACGGCCGTCCGGTGTGGAGTGGGACTGTGAGGCACCCCCGGCACCAGGCGCAGGCTCGGGCGCAGGTGCCGGCGCTCCGAAGCTGCCGGAGGCGGCAGACGCCTGCGGAGTCGACGGCGAGGTCGCCTGCTCATGGAGGGGTGCACCGGCCGGCTTCCCGAAGGTGGGCCGGTGGCTGCGAGGCTCTCCCTGGGCTGGGGACGCGCCGGAGGCCGGCTGTCCGTAGCTGGGTCGGGCGGGTGCGCCGGACACGGGTGCGCCGGGCTGCGGCGTGCGTGCGCCGAACTGCTGGCCCCCGCTGGAGGGTGCGCCTGCGTGGGGGAGCGGGGTATGGCCGTGAGGCGGAGCCGTCACCGGGGCGGGTGCAGCGGTGGGAGCGGGCCCCGCACCGGAGTCAGCGAGGATCTGGCGCGCCTGCGCGGCGTGCTTGTGCTCGACGAGCAGCTCGTACTGCATCGGGATGGTCGAGGTCATCGAGGTGAAGTCACGCTTGCCCCCGGTCATCGCATATCCGATGACGGACCACACGGTGAAGAACACCATGCCCATCAGGACGCTGGTCACCACGATCATGAGGTCGCCCGGGTTCAGCAGCATCAGGAGCAGGCCCAGGAACAGTCCCATCCACAGGCCCGAGAGCACGCCCTGCCCGACCACCCGCGGCCAGGTCTTTCGCCCCGTGACCCGCTCCATCAGCTTCAGATCCGTGCCCACGATCAGCGTGCTCTGCACCGGGAACTCACGGTCCGCCAGGGTGTCGACCACGGACTGCACCTCCTGGTAGGTGTTGTAGACGCCGAGAGAGCGCGGGTACTCGAGGTCGTACAGGCGCGCCGTCAGCGGCGACGCGGAGCGGGGGGACTGCATCGGTTGGCTCATGGAGCCCACGGTAGAGCAGTCGTGAGAGAACTTGCTGGGTTCCGCCCGCACGGCGGCAGGGGGTGCAGGTAACGATCCGGGGCACGCCGCTGAAAACCACGTGACGCGCGACATAAACGACTACTGTCCTGTACAGCACTCGTATTCGACGACGAACAACGAATGAGGACACCATGGACGCTGAGCGCGATCCCCTGCTCGAGACTCCCCTGGACAGAATGGGCGCTTCCCGCCGCCGCTTCCTCTCTCTCGCCTCCCTCGGCACCGGTGCCGTGGCCTTGAGCGCCTGTGCGGCTGGCGGTGGTGGCGGTGACGACGAAGGAAGTGACGGCGGTGGCGCTGTCGCCACGGGTGGCGGCGACGTCAGCGATGAGAACCCCTTCGGTGTCGAAGCGGATTCGACCGTCGACGTGGTCATCTTCAACGGTGGCTACGGCGACCAGTATGCAAAGGATGCCGGAACGAAGTTCGAGGAGCTCTACCCCGAGGCGACCGCTGCGGTGACCTCGACCGTGAACATCCAGCCCGACCTCCAACCCCGCTTCATCGGCGGCAACCCCCCGGACCTGTTCGACAACTCAGGTGCGCAGTCGATGAACGCCAGCGCCCTGATCTCCGAGGGCAGCCTCGCGGACCTCGCCGCCCTCATCAAGGCGCCGTCGCTCGACGGCGGCACCATCGAGGAGTCCCTGCTGCCCGGTGTGCTGGTGCCGGGCACCTACTCCGGCAAGCTGTACGCGCTGAACTACATGTACACCGTCTTCGCCCTGTGGTATTCGGCCAAGCAGTTCGAGGACAAGGGCTGGGAGGCCCCTACCACCTGGGACGATGTCATGACCATCGCCGAGGCCGCCAAGGGTGAGGGTCTGGCCATGTTCGCCTGGGGCGGTCAGAACGCCGCCGACTACTATCACGAGCTCGCGCTGTCGATGGCGATCAAGCAGGGCGGCCCGGAGGTCGCGAAGATGCTGGATCGCCTGGAGGAGGGCGCCTATGAGCAGCCCACCGTGGTCGATGCCTTCGCCGCGATCGAGGAGGCCGTCAAGGCCGGGTACTTCCTCTCCGGCGGCGCCGGCATCAAGCACACCGAGGCCCAGACCCAGTGGGTGACCGGCAAGGCGGTCATGTACCCCTCCGGGTCCTGGATCGAGAATGAGCAGCGCAGCACCACGCCCGAGGACTACGCCATGACCGGCGCCCCGACCCCGATGCTCGCCGACGGCGGCACGATGAGCCCGACCGCCATCCACGGCGCTGCCGGCGAGCCCTTCATGGTCCCCAGCAAGGCCGCCAACGGGGCAGGCGGGCTCGAGTTCCTCCGCGTCATGCTCTCCAAGGAGCAGTGCGAGAACTTCTCGAAGCTCACCTCCTCGATGACGATCGTCAAAGACACCATCCCCGACGACGGCTTCGGCTCGACGGGTCTGGCCTCGGTCAGCTCCATGATCGACGCCGCCGGAGAGGATGTCTTCACCTACAACTTCACCGACTGGTACGGCATGGGTGATGAGTTCAAGCCCCTGTGGGCGGAGTTCCTCAACGGTGACGTCACCGCCGACGAGGCGCGGGAGCGTTCGCAGGCTGCGATCGACAAGGTCCGCGAAGACGACAGCATCGAGAAGTTCGACGTCGAATGATGGCGGTAGTCCCCGCGGCCACTCCTCCGGTGAGCGCCCCGCGCTCCCGGGGGAGGCGTGCCCGCATCACCCCTTCCCGCGTGCTGTTCTTCGCGCTCTTCCTCGGCCTCCCGATGCTGATCTATGTCGTGTTCGTGGTCTCGCCGTTCCTGCAGGCGTTCTACTACTCGCTGACCGACTGGCGCGGCCTGGCCAGGGCGCCGCAGTTCATCGGGCTGGACAACTACGTCACGCTCTTCCACGACGACGTCTTCCGTCGGGCACTGCGGAACAACATGATCTTCATGATCGTGCTGCCCACCGTGACCATCACCCTCGCCTTCATCCTGGCCATCCTGGTGACGGTGGGTGGGGACAGCCGCGGCACGATCCGCGGCATCCGCGGCGCGACGATCTTCCGGGTCGTCAGCTTCTTTCCCTACGTCATCCCCGCGGTGGTCGTCGGGATCCTCTTCGCCTTCATCTACTCGCCCAACGGCGGGCTCCTGAACGGGCTGCTGAACCTGGTGGGGTTGGACATCCACATCGCCTGGTTGGGCGATCGGCGCTTCGCACTGGCGGCGATCGTGGCCGCCGTGGTGTGGAGCCTGGTGGGCTTCTACATGGTCCTGTTCGTCGCGGCGATCAAGTCGATCCCCTCCGAGGTGGTCGAGGCGGCCCGCATCGACGGGGCCGGTCGCTTCCGCCTCTCCGTGGCGGTGATCCTGCCGATGGTGCGGGAGAACGTCTCCACGGCGGCGGTCTATATGGGGATCATGGCGCTGGACATGTTCGTGTACATCAACGTCATGACCCCCAACGGCGGGCTCGGCAAGAGCACCGAGGTGGTCTCGAGGTATCTCTACCAGACTGCATTCAGTGACTCCCGATTCGGCCTCGCCTCGGCGATGGGTGTGGTGATGGCGCTGATCACGATGCTGATGGCTGTCATCGTCCTGTTCAGCACCCGCCAGAAGGGGGAGCGATGAACACCGAGCTCAAGGCGCCCCGATCCGCGCCGGCACACTCCACCGGCGCGACAGCCGCGTCCCGTCGGCGCCGGGCCAATCCGAAGGACCGCGTGTTCACGGTGGTCGCCCAGACCATCCTCTCGCTGTGGGCGCTGGTCGTGCTCTTGCCGTTGCTGTGGACGGTCTTCAGCTCCTTCAAGAGCTCCGGCGGGATCCTCGCCTCTCCGTTCGCCATGCCGGAATCATGGAACTTCGACAACTTCGTCACCGCCTGGACGGAAGCCGGCATCGGCCGATTCTTCGGCAACACCGTGCTGGTGGTGGGCGTCGCACTGGTGCTGGTCATGCTGCTCGGCGCGATGTGCGCCTACGTGCTGGCGAGGTACGACTTCCCGGGCCGGCAGGTGCTGTACTACGGCCTGATCGCCGGGCTCACCTTCCCGCTGTTCCTCGCGGTGGTGCCGCTGTTCTTCATCATGGAGTCGCTGTACATCCGCGGCACCTACATCGGCCTCATCCTGGCGTATGTGGGCTTCGCGCTCCCGTTCACCGTGTTCTTCCTCTACGCCTTCTTCCGGCAGCTGCCGGAAGAGATCGCGGAGGCGGCGGCGATCGACGGCGCGGGGGACTTCCGGACCTTCTTCCAGGTGATGCTGCCGATGGCGGGCCCGGGCATGGCCAGCGTGACGATCTTCAACTTCCTGGGCCTGTGGAACCAGTTCCTGATCCCGATCGTGCTGAACACCGATCGGGACAAGTACGTCCTCGCCCAGGGTCTTGCGAACATGCAGGCCCAGCAGGGGTACGACTCGGACTGGGGCGCGATGTTCGCCTCCGTCACCATCACCATCATCCCGGTGCTGATCGTGTACCTCATCTTCCAACGTCAGCTGCAGGGCGGGATCGGGCCGAGCACGAACAAGTGATCGGTCGCCTCCCCTCTGAACGGCGGATGTGCCAGCGGGACGGCGTGGGAGGGTACGGTGGCAAGGGCTCGGGCGGCAGCGTCCGGGCCCTTCTTGAGTTCCGGCACCGGCGCCGGTGCTGAGCATGTGATCGGCTGCACCTGCCCCTCCCTTGTGGGGGCGGTCCGATCTCTGGCACACTGTTCAAGTTGTCTGCGTGGGCCGACATACCCGGTTCCGTTCTCTGAGTGTCCCCTGGGGCACCTCGGCGAATGATCACCGGATGAGGCCCGTCCCGAGGATGCGAACCTTGCCCCTGGCATGGATCGCGCATCGAACGAGGGAATCGACGCAGCAGCAGCCGACTTTCGGCGGTTCTGTGCTGGGCTCGTGTGCCCCGCAGAGGCCGACACGCCCGTCCTCGGGTACCGGGAGACGGCTGCTTCCATGCCAGACCTAGAAGAGAGACAGGACGCCATGGCGGGACAGAAGATCCGCATCCGGCTCAAGTCGTACGACCACGAGGTGATCGACAGCTCGGCGCGCAAGATCGTCGACACGGTCACCAGCGCTGGCGCGACTGTGGTGGGCCCGGTGCCGTTGCCGACCGAGAAGAACGTGTTCTGCGTGATCCGTTCTCCCCACAAGTACAAGGACTCCCGTGAGCATTTCGAGATGCGCACGCACAAGCGACTGATCGACATCGTCGATCCCACGCCCAAGGCTGTGGACTCGCTCATGCGCCTCGACCTGCCGGCGGACGTCAACATCGAGATCAAGCTCTGAGGGTGGTGGAGATGAGCAACGAATTGACCGGCCAGAAGGCCCGTCCGGTGTCCGGCGTGCTCGGCACCAAGCTCGGCATGACCCAGGTCTGGGACGAGAACGGAAAGCTCGTCCCTGTGACCGTCGTGCAGACCGGTGCGAACGTCGTCACCCAGATCCGGTCTATCGAGACCGACGGCTACGACGCCGTGCAGATCGCCTACGGCCAGATCGACCCCCGCAAGGTGTCGGCACCGCTGAAGGGCCACTTCGAGAAGGCCGGCGTGACCCCGCGCCGTCACCTCGTCGAGCTGCGCACCGTCGACGCCGCTGACTACACCGTCGGCCAGGAGATCAACGCCTCGGTGTTCGAGTCCGGCCAGAAGGTCGACGTCGTCGGCACCTCCAAGGGCAAGGGCACCGCGGGCGTCATGAAGCGCCACGGCTTCTCCGGTGTCGGCGCCTCCCATGGTGCGCACCGCAACCACCGCAAGCCCGGTTCCATCGGTGGCGCATCCACCCCCGGTCGCGTGTTCAAGGGTCAGCGCATGGCTGGCCGCATGGGCGGCGACCGCACCAGTGTCCAGAACCTGACCGTTCACGCGGTCGACGTCGAGAAGGGCCTCGTGCTCGTCAAGGGTGCCGTTCCCGGCCCCAAGGGCGGCCTCGTGCTCGTCCGCTCGGCTGTCAAGAGCCCCGCGAAGGAGGCCTGAGCCCGATGGCAGCGAATCTCTCTGTCGACGTGCTCGATCCGGCCGGCAAGAAGTCCGGCTCCGTCGAGCTGCCTGCGTCGATCTTCGACGTGCAGACCAACGTGCCCCTGATCCACCAGGTGGTCGTCGCCCAGCAGGCGGCCGCTCGTCAGGGCACGCACAAGACCAAGACCCGCGCCGAGGTGCGTGGTGGCGGTAAGAAGCCCTGGAAGCAGAAGGGCACCGGTCGTGCCCGTCAGGGCTCGCTCCGTGCGCCGCAGTTCGCCGGCGGTGGCGTCGTCCACGGCCCCGTGCCGCGTGACTACAGCCAGCGGACCCCGAAGAAGATGAAGGCCGCCGCCCTGCGCGGAGCCCTCTCGGACCGCGCCCGCAACGGCCGCATCCACGTCATCTCCTCGCTGCTCGAGGGTGACGTCGCGTCCACCAAGGCCGCCCGCCAGACCCTGGCGAATGTCTCCGATCGTCGCCACCTGCTGGTGGTCGTGCGTCGCGATGACGATCTCGGCGCGCTGAGCTCGCGCAACCTGCCTGCCACCCACGTCCTGTACGCGGACCAGGTGAACACCTACGACGTCATGCTTTCCGACGACGTGGTCTTCACCGCCGCTGCGCTCGAGGACTTCGTGGCCCAGGCAACCCTGTCCCTGTCCACCTCGACCTTCGCCGCTGCGAAGTCTGCACCGGCTGCTGCCGCTGCCGCTCCGGCCGCTGCGCAGGAAGCCCCCTTCGGTGAGGGATCGGCGGCCCCGCTGGCCGACGACTCCGCACCTGAGGGCTTCACGATCAAGGGCAACCAGGACTCGATGAAGTTCCACACCCCGGACTCCCCGTGGTACGGCCGTACCAAGGCCGAAGTCTGGTTCGCGACTGAGGAGGCCGCCAAGGCCGCCGGGTTCGTGAACGCAGTCAAGGAGTCCACCGAGGAGGAGTCGAAGTGACCTCGCTGAACAAGGACCCCCGCGACATCCTGCTGGCCCCGGTCGTCTCCGAGAAGAGCTACGGGCTGATGGACGAGGGCAAGTACACCTTCCTGGTGGCTGCCGACGCCAACAAGACCGAGATCAAGATCGCCGTCGAGAAGGTCTTCGACGTCACGGTCTCCTCGGTGAACACGATCAACCGTCAGGGCAAGACGCGCCGCACGCGCTTCGGGACCGGCAAGCGCAAGGACACCAAGCGCGCCATCGTCACCCTGACTGACGGAGCCATCGACATCTTCGGAGGGTCGGTCGCCTGAGGCGGCCGATATCCGAGGAGCCGAAGAGAGTCTGAGGGAATCCCACATGGCAATTCGTAAGAGCAAGCCGACCACGCCCGGTCGTCGTTTCTCGAGTGGCGCCGACTTCGTCGAGGTCACCCGATCCACGCCGGAGAAGTCGCTGGTCCGCCCGCTGTCCAAGTCCGGCGGTCGTAACAACAACGGTCGTATCACCTCCCGTCACCGGGGCGGTGGCCACAAGCGGGCCTACCGCGTGATCGACTTCCGCCGTCACGACAAGGACGGCGTCAACGCGAAGGTCGCTCATATCGAGTACGACCCCAACCGCACCGCGCGCATCGCACTGCTGCACTACCTGGACGGCGAGAAGCGTTACATCCTCGCGCCGGCCAAGCTGCGTCAGGGCGACTGGATCGAGAACGGTCCAGGCGCGGACATCAAGCCCGGCAACAACCTGCCGCTGCGCAACATCCCGCTGGGCACCGTGGTCCATGCCATCGAGCTTCGGCCCGGTGGCGGTGCCAAGATCGCCCGCAGCGCCGGCGCCTCCGTGCAGCTGGTCGCCAAGGAAGGACCGTATGCGCAGCTGCGCATGCCGTCCGGCGAGATCCGCAACGTCGATGCGCGCTGCCGCGCGACCATCGGCGAGGTCGGCAACGCCGAGCAGTCCAACATCAACTGGGGCAAGGCCGGCCGCATGCGCTGGAAGGGCAAGCGCCCTCACGTGCGTGGCGTCGTCATGAACCCGCACGATCACCCGCATGGTGGCGGCGAGGGCCGTACCTCCGGTGGTCGTCATCCGGTGTCGCCCTGGGGTCAGCCCGAGGGCCGTACCCGTCGGCCGGGCAAGGAGAGCGACAAGCTCATCGTGCGCCGTCGTCGGACCGGCAAGAAGCGCTGATAGGGAGAACCAGGAACTATGCCTCGCAGTATCGCCAAGGGCCCCTTCGTGGACGACCACCTTCAGAAGAAGGTGGATGTCCAGAACGAAAAGGGCACCAAGAACCTCATCAAGACCTGGTCGCGTCGTTCGGTCATCACCCCGGACTTCCTCGGCCACACCTTCGCAGTGCACGACGGTCGCAAGCACGTCTCGGTGTTCGTCACCGAGTCGATGGTCGGCCATAAGCTCGGCGAGTTCGCTCCTACGCGGACTTTCAAGGGCCACGAGAAGGACGACAGAAAGGGCCGTCGTCGCTGACCTGAGGTCAGCACGGCAGCACGTCCCGACACCCAGAAGAAAGCAGGACAGCAATGGAAGCCAAGGCGCAGGTGCGGCATCTCCGCATGTCGCCCATGAAGGCTCGCCGCGTTGTGGACCTGATTCGTGGCAAGAGCACGGCCGAGGCCCTGGACATCCTGCGGTTCGCCCCGCAGGCCGCCAGTGAGCCCGTCCTCAAGCTCGTCGAGTCCGCGATCGCCAACGCGCGGGTGAAGGCTGATCAGGCAGGGGAGCGCTTTGACGAGCGCGACCTCGCCGTCGCCGCCGCCTTCGTCGATGAGGGTCCGACCCAGAAGCGGTTCCAGCCGCGTGCTCAGGGTCGAGCCTTCCAGATCAAGAAGCGCACCAGCCACGTCACCGTGGTCGTCGCTCCCGTGAACAAGTAAGGAGTCCCGAATGGGCCAGAAGGTCAATCCGAATGGGTTCCGTCTCGGGATCACGACGGAGCACAGCAGCCGGTGGTTCGCTGATTCCTCCAAGGAGGGTCAGCGCTACCGCGACTACGTGAAGGAAGACGTCGCGATCCGCACGCTCATGTCCAAGGGCATGGAGCGGGCTGGCATCTCGAAGGTCGAGATCGAGCGCACCCGTGACCGTGTGCGCGTCGACCTCCACACCGCCCGCCCGGGCATCGTCATCGGGCGTCGTGGCGCGGAGGCCGAGCGCCTGCGCGGTGAGCTCGAGAAGCTCACCGGCAAGCAGATCCAGCTGAACATCCTCGAGGTCAAGAACCCCGAGGCTGACTCTCAGCTGGTTGCTCAGGGCATCGCCGAGCAGCTCGCCGCCCGCGTTTCCTTCCGCCGTGCGATGCGCAAGGGCATGCAGTCCGCGCAGCGTGCAGGTGCGAAGGGCATCCGAGTGGCCGTCTCCGGTCGCCTCGGTGGCGCCGAGATGAGCCGTAACGAGTTCTACCGCGAGGGTCGCGTGCCGCTGCACACCCTTCGCGCGAACATCGACTACGGCTTCTACGAGGCCAAGACCGCCTTCGGCCGCATCGGCGTGAAGGTGTGGATCTACAAGGGCGACGTCACCGCCAAGGAGCTCGCGGCTCAGCAGGCCGCCTCGCAGGGTCCCCGCTCCGGCGGACGTGGCGCCCCGCGTGCAGAGCGCCCGCGTGGCCGTCGCAACGAGCGCAACGCCACCGCGCGTCGGGACGGCTCGGAGGGTGCAGCTCCGGCTGCTGCTCCGTCCGCTTCCGCCGAGCAGGCGGCACCCGCGCCCGTACAGCAGCCCGGAACGGAGGCCTGAGCGACATGCTGATCCCTCGCAGGACCAAGCACCGCAAGCAGTACCGACCGCACCGCAGTGGCATGTCCAAGGGCGGCACCGATCTCGCGTTCGGCGACTACGGCATCCAGGCTCTCGAGCCCGCCTATGTCACCAACCGTCAGATCGAAGCTGCACGTATCGCCATGACGCGCTACATGAAGCGTGGCGGCAAGGTGTTCATCAACATCTACCCCGATCGTCCGCTCACCAAGAAGCCTGCCGAGGTCCGCATGGGCTCCGGTAAGGGTTCGGTCGAGTGGTGGATCGCCAATGTCAAGCCGGGTCGAGTCATGTTCGAACTCGCCGGCGTCGAGGAGGAGGTGGCTCGCGAGGCACTCCGCCTGGCGCAGCACAAGCTCCCCATGAAGAGCCGCATCCTGAGCCGAGAGAGTGGTGACATCTGATGGCAGCGACCAAGCTCACCGCCGATGAACTCGACAAGCTGGACGACGCGAAGCTGGTGGAAGAACTTGCCAAGGGCAAGGACGAGCTGTTCAAGCTCCGTTTCCAGTCCGCGACCGGTCAGCTCGAGAACTCCGGCCGTCTGCGGTCCGTCAAGAAGGACATCGCACGGATCTACACGATCCTGCGCGAGCGAGAGCTGGGCATCCGTCAGGCGCCCGGCGCCGCCGAGTGACCGCGAAGCGAGGAACAGAGATGACTGACAACACCCAGGCCGAGACCCCGGCCGTCGAGGAGCTCGACAAGGAAGGCGCGCACGCGTCCTCCCACGAGCGTCCCTACCGCAAGACCCAGCGTGGCTACGTGGTCTCGGACAAGATGGACAAGACCATCGTGATCGAGGTCGAGGAGCGTGTGAAGCACGCCCGTTACGGCAAGGTCACGACCAAGACGAGCCGGTTCAAGGCTCATGACGAGGAGAACAGCGCCGGCATCGGCGACCGTGTCGTCGTCATGGAGACTCGTCCCACCTCCGCCACCAAGCGGTGGCGTCTGGTCGAGATCGTCGAGCGCGCCAAGTGATCGGGCGGTCCCAGTGACCGCTCCGTGATCCAGAGAAGGGCCGGTCCTCCCACAGGGAGGGTCGGCCCTTCTCTTCGTCTCTGCGCTGCTGCCGAGCTGGCCGCTGTGGCCGCGGGGGTGGTGCGCCGCGCCGTCCCAGCCGGGTCAGGCGGTCAACTGGATCAGCAGTGCGCCGGCAAGCGCATCTTCCGCTGCGGGCGCGGGGACCTCCCGGGTGGCGCCTTCGCCGTCGATCAGCGCGACGGCATAGCTGCCGTCCGCGGTGCGGCGTAGCGCGCTGAAGGATTCACCGAGTGCTGCGCGCAGCTGATCCTCCCGGGGGATCCAGAGCGCATCCTCCTGCTCCACGGAATCCAGCGCCCACTCGGTGGTCCCGTTGAACCGGAAGACCCGCTCTCCGCTGCGCCCATTCCCGAGCTCGATGACCATCGCCGAGAGCATGAAGGTCTCGTCCCGCAGCTGCTCGTTGTCGATGATGAAGAGGTCGCCGTCCGCCGGCGCCCACTGCAGTCCTGCGTCCCGCAGGCGCCGTGCGATGTCGATGTCGATCATGGGCACGAGCCTATGCCCCACCCCAGAATCTGCCGTGCCCGACCGGTGATCGCCGTCGTGGGGGAGTGTCGTGGGGGAGTGCTGCCGGCGGTGATCGGCAGGAGAGCAAGCACACACGGTTCGCCTCGGGGAGAAGGGGTGACAGCGGCTGGTGCGGCGCGTAGTCTTGAGCAGTTGCCGGACGGCTGTGCGCATGCATCCTCGGATGCTGGCGGATGGACGGCTGCGACAGGATCCGGTGTCACCAGATCCATCCTCCCCGGAGACCTCGCACGAGAAGCGAACGCTGTGCGTTCCTCACGCTAGTGCCTGAGTCCGGATGAGGAGTTTTTTGGTGCCCGGGACCGGTCGACGGTCACGCCTTTGGTCGAAGTTCTGCCCAGAGTCGGTGAAGTGCAATATGCAGTGTCCATATTCCGTTCCGCAAGGCTCGGCTCATCCGCTCCCGCGGGTGGGAAGAGAACCGGTGAGACGATAGGAGAACGAGTGATTCAGCAGGAGTCGCGACTGAAGGTCGCCGACAACACGGGTGCCAAGGAGATTCTCTGCATCCGTGTTCTCGGTGGCTCCGGTCGCCGTTACGCCAGCATCGGGGACACCATCGTGGCGACCGTCAAGGACGCCATCCCCGGTGGCAACGTCAAGAAGGGCGACATCGTCAAGGCGGTCGTCGTCCGCACGTCCAAGGAAGTCCGTCGCATCGACGGCTCCTACATCCGCTTCGACGAGAACGCAGCGGTGATCCTCAAGACCGATGGGGAGCCGCGCGGAACCCGCATCTTCGGCCCCGTCGGCCGCGAGCTGCGCGACAAGCGCTTCATGAAGATCGTCTCGCTGGCACCGGAGGTGGTGTGACATGGCAAAGATGAAGATCAAGAAGGGCGACCTCGTCCAGGTGATCACCGGTCGCACCAGCGACAGCGACACCGCCGCCAAGCGCGGTCTCGAGGTCGGCGACAAGGGCAAGCAGGGCCGTGTCCTGCAGGTGTTCCCCGATTCCCAGCGTGTGCTGGTCGAGGGCATCAACCGCCGCACGCACCATGTCAAGCCCAACCAGGCTGGCGGCGCGGGCGGCATCGAGCAGCGCGAGGCCTCGATCCACGTCTCGAACGTGGCTCTGGTCGACCCGGAGGACAACAAGCCGACCAAGATCGGTTACCGCGTCGAGACCCTCGAGCTCGAGAACGGCCGCACCAAGCAGGTGCGTGTCCGCTTCGCCAAGCGCTCCGGGAAGGACATCTGAGATGAGCGAGACTGCCACCCAGGCGACCACCCCGCGCCTCAAGAGCAAGTACAACGAGACCATCAAGGCTCAGCTGACCGAGCAGTTCGGTTACAGCAACGTCATGCTGGTCCCCGGTCTGACCAAGATCGTCGTGAACATGGGCGTCGGCGACGCCGCTCGCGACTCCAAGGTCATCGACGGTGCCATCCGCGATCTCGCGGACATCACGGGCCAGAAGCCCCAGGTCACCAAGGCTCGCAAGTCCATCGCGCAGTTCAAGCTGCGTGAGGGAATGCCGATCGGTGCCCACGTCACCCTGCGCAACGCCCGCATGTGGGAGTTCCTGGACCGCCTGCTGTCCACCGCGCTGCCCCGTATTCGTGACTTCCGGGGCCTGTCCCCGAAGCACTTCGACGGCAACGGGAACTACACCTTCGGTCTCACGGAACAGGTGATGTTCCACGAGATCGACCAGGACAAGATCGACCGCGTCCGCGGTATGGACATCACGGTCGTGACCACTGCGAAGACCGACGACGAGGGACGCGCGCTGCTCAAGCTGCTCGGCTTCCCCTTCAAGGAGAACTGATATGGCGAAGACAGCCCTGATCAAGAAGTCGGAGCGCAAGCCCAAGTTCGCTGTGCGCGGCTACACCCGTTGCCAGCGCTGCGGCCGTCCGCACTCCGTGTACCGCAAGTTCGGGCTCTGCCGAGTCTGCCTTCGCGAGATGGCTCACCGCGGTGAGCTCCCCGGCGTGACCAAGAGCAGCTGGTAAGGACTACCGCCAGAGGTCCCTCGTCGCATACATGGCGGCCGAGGGAAACCAGGTGAGGAAGAAGCAACAGACATGACCATGACCGACCCGATCGCGGACATGCTGACGCGGATCCGTAACGCCTCAGGGGCGTACCACGAGACCGCGTCCATGCCGTACTCGAAGTTGAAGGCCCGCATCGCGGACATCCTGAAGGCAGAGGGTTACATCCTCGGCTGGACCGAGGAAGAGGCCGAGGTGGGCTCCAAGCTCGTCCTCGAGCTCAAGTACTCGGACAGCCGTGAGCGTGCCATCTCCGGGATCCGTCGTATTTCGAAGCCCGGCCTGCGTGTGTACGCGAAGTCCACCAATCTGCCCAAGGTCCTCGGCGGACTGGGCGTGGCGATCCTGTCCACGTCCTCCGGCCTTCTGACCGACCGGCAGGCAGCCAAGAAGGGTGTGGGTGGGGAAGTCCTCGCCTACATCTGGTGAGCGGGAGAGGAGACAAACAGCTATGTCCCGCATCGGACGCCTGCCGGTCGCAGTGCCGGCCTCAGTCCAGAACGTCACCATCGAGGACCGCACCGTCACGGTGACCGGCCCCAAGGGCGAGCTCAAGCACATCGTGCCGGCTCCCCTCACCGTCGAGCGCGGTGAGGACGGCACCATCGTGGTGAGCCGCCCCGACGAGGAGCGCGAGAGCAAGGCCCTTCACGGCCTGACCCGCACCCTCATCAACAACATCGTCCTCGGTGTCACCGAGGGCTACACCAAGAAGCTGGAGATCGTGGGCACGGGCTACCGTGTCACCGCGAAGGGTACGGACCTCGAGTTCGCCCTCGGCTTCTCCCACCCCGTCGTGGTGAAGGCGCCCCAGGGCATCACCTTCGTCGTCGAGTCGCCGGCCAAGTTCTCGGTCAACGGCATCGACAAGCAGCAGGTGGGCGAGGTCGCAGCGAACATCCGCAAGCTGCGCAAGCCCGAGCCCTACAAGGGCAAGGGTGTGCGCTACGCCGACGAGGTCGTGCTCCGCAAGGCCGGAAAGGCTGGTAAGTGATCATGGGTTACGCACTCAAGCACACCAAGGGCAACCGCGGCAGCAAGCTGCGTTCGCGCGGCCGCCGTCACCTGCGGGTCCGTCGTCGCGTCGTCGGCACCGCCCAGCGTCCGCGCCTGGTGGTCACCCGCTCGGCACGCCACGTCTTCGTCCAGGTCGTCGACGACGCTCTCGGCAAGACCATCGCGTCGGCATCGACCATGGAAGCCGACCTGCGCGGCACCGAGGCAGCGAAGACCGACAAGGCCCGCACCGTCGGGACCCTCGTCGCTGAGCGTGCCAAGGCTGCCGGGATCGACTCCGTCGTGTTCGACCGCGGCGGCAACAAGTACCACGGCCGTGTGGCCGCCGTCGCAGACGGCGCCCGCGAGGCTGGCCTGGCGCTGTGATCGCCGCCCGGACACAGGACGAGAAGAGGATCTGAATATGGCTGCACAGCAGCGTAGCAACGGTCCCGCGGCCTCCGGCCGTGGGAACGACAACACGAACACCAGCAATGATCGCGGTGCCCGCCAGGGCGGCAACGATCGCGGTGGGCGTCAGGGTGGCCGCGGCCGCGGTCAGGAAGCCGAGAAGTCGGCATTCCTCGAGCGCGTCGTGAGCATCAACCGCGTGTCGAAGGTCGTCAAGGGCGGCCGTCGATTCTCCTTCACCGCCCTCGTGGTGGTGGGTGACGGCGACGGAACGGTCGGCGTCGGCTACGGCAAGGCCAAGGAGGTGCCCGCGGCGATCGCCAAGGGCGTCGAGGAGGCGAAGAAGAACTTCTTCCGCGTCCCTCGTATCCAGGGCACCGTGGTCCACCCGGTCCAGGGCGAGGATGCAGCAGGCGTCGTCCTGCTGCGCCCGGCCGCTCCCGGTACCGGTGTGATCGCCGGTGGCCCGGTCCGCGCCGTCCTCGAGTGCGCTGGAGTGCACGACGTGCTCTCCAAGTCGCTCGGCTCGACCAACGCGATCAACATCGTGCGGGCAACGGTCGCCGCGCTCAAGATGCTCGAGGAGCCGGAGGCCGTGGCAGCACGTCGTGGCCTCACGGTCGAGCAGGTCACCCCGGCACCGCTCCTGCGGGCCCAGGCCGCGGGTCGCGCTGCAGCCCGTGCACAGAAGGTGGGTGCCTGATGCAGATCAAGGTGACCCAGACCCGTTCTGACATCGGCGGCACCAAGAGCCAGCGAGCCACCCTGCGCGGCCTCGGCCTCAAGCGCATCGGTGACACCGTGGTGAAGGAAGACCGCCCTGAGATCCGCGGCATGATCCGCACCGTCACCCATCTGGTGACGTTCGAAGAGGTGGACTGACATGACTGATTCCAACCAGAGCCCTCTGAAGCTTCACGACCTGCGCCCCGCGCCGGGTTCGAAGACCGCACGCACCCGCGTCGGTCGCGGTGAGGCTTCCAAGGGCAAGACGGCCGGGCGTGGCACCAAGGGCACCAAGGCCCGCAACACGGTGCGCCTCGGCTTCGAGGGCGGGCAGATGCCGCTGCACATGCGGCTGCCGAAGCTTCGCGGCTTCACCAACCCGTTCCGCGTCGAGTACCAGGCAGTGAACCTGTCGACCCTGCAGGAGCTGTTCCCCGCGGGCGGCACCGTCACGGTCGAGGATCTCGTCGCCAAGGGCGCCGTGCGCAAGAACCAGCCCGTCAAGGTGCTGGGCGCCGGCGACGTGAGCGTCAAGCTCGACGTCACCGCCCAGAAGTTCTCCGCCTCGGCGGAGCAGAAGATCGCGGCGGCTGGCGGGTCCGTCACCACCGCGTGAGTCTCTTTTGACGGGGCACCGTGGCACGGAATATTCTGTGCCACGGTGCCCTGTCGTCATTTCGGGGCCGGTCCGATGGCCGCGCAATCCCGCGGCACCGGGACGGACCGTGACACCCTTGGTCCCGTCCCCGGACCTCCAGGAGGGAAACAGGTGAACTCGTTCGTGCGCGCGCTGCGCACCCCCGAGCTGAGAGCGAAGATCCTCTTCACACTCGGTCTGATCGCGGTGTATCGCCTCGGTGTCTTTATCCCCACCCCGGGATTCGACGCCTCCAACGTGATGTTCTGTGCTGATCAGGCCGCCTCGGCCGGTGGCTCCAACGTGCTGGGCATGGTCAACATGTTCTCCGGTGGCGCCCTGTTGCAGCTCTCCATCTTCGCCCTGGGCGTGATGCCCTACATCACCGCGTCGATCATCGTGCAGCTGCTGCGCGTGGTGATCCCGCGGTTCGAGGCCCTCCACAAGGAGGGGGCATCCGGTACTGCGAAGCTCACCCAGTACACCCGGTACCTCACCATCGGTCTGGGCATCCTCCAATCGACCACCATCATCACCCTGGTGCGCTCGGGCAACTTCTTCGTCGGCTGCCAGCTCGAGCTGGTTCCCGACCAGTCGATCCCGACCCTGCTGACCATGGTCCTGACCATGACCGTCGGCACCGTGCTGATCATGTTCATGGGTGAGATGATCACCGAGCGCGGCATCGGCAACGGCATGTCGCTGATGATCTTCACCTCGATCGCGTCCTCGTTCCCCGGCTCCTTCGGCCAGGTGTGGCAGCTGCAGGGCTGGCTGACCTTCTCCCTGGTCATCGTCGTGGCGCTGGTCGTCATGGTGGGCATGGTCTTCGTCGAGCAGTCTCAGCGGCGGATCCCCGTCCAGTACGCCAAGCGCATGGTCGGGCGCCGCATGTACGGCGGCACCTCCACCTACATCCCGGTCAAGGTCAACCAGGCCGGCGTCATCCCCGTCATCTTCGCGAGCTCGATCCTCGCGCTGCCGCAGATGGCCTCCTCCTTCGGTGATCCTGAGGCCCCCTGGGTGGCGTGGGTGAACACCCACCTCGTGCTCGGCTTCTCCTTCTCCTGGGTCTACGCCCTGGTGTACGTGACCCTGATCGTCTTCTTCGCGTTCTTCTACACCACGATCACCTTCAATGCGGAGGAGATCGCGGACAACATGAAGAAGTACGGCGGGTTCATCCCCAACGTCCGCGCGGGCAAGCCCACCGAGAACTACCTGCGCTACGTGATCAACCGGATCCAGTCCGCCGGCGCGGTCTATCTCGCGGTGATCTGCCTGATCCCGCTGTTCGCTCTCGTCTATCTCGGAACCTCGCAGGACTTTCCGCTCGGTGGTGTGTCCCTGCTGATCATCATCGGCGTCGGCCTCGACACCGTGAAGCAGATCGATGCGAAGCTCCAGCAGCACCACTACGAAGGGATTCTTCGGTGAACACCCCCACCTCCGCCGCCTCGCCCGTCCAGGCCCGCCGCCTCCTGATCGTGGGCCCGCCCGGCGCGGGCAAGGGCACCCAGGCCGTGCGCCTCGCCGAGGAGCTGTCCATCCCGGCGATCTCCACCGGCGACATCTTCCGGGCCAACGTGTCCGGCGAGACCGAGCTCGGTGTGCTCGCGAAGTCCTACATGGACAAGGGCGAGTACGTTCCGGACTCGGTCACCAACGACATGGTCCGTTCGCGGCTCGGCGAGGCCGATGCCCAGGACGGCTTCCTGCTGGACGGCTACCCCCGCACCCTCGACCAGGTCGAGGCGCTGGACGGGATGCTCACCGAGCTGGGCACCACGCTCGATGCGGTGCTGCTGCTGGTGGTCGAGACCGAGGAGGTCGTGGGCCGCCTCGTCGAGCGTGGCGAGCAGCAGGGCCGCAGCGACGACACCGAGGAGACGATCCGTCGCCGGCTCGAGGTCTATGCGGAGCAGACCGCGCCGCTGATCGACGTCTACGAGAAGCGTGATCTGGTGCGCCGGGTCGACGGCATGGCAACGATCGACGACGTCACCGCGTCGCTGCGCGAGGCCCTCGCCGACCGATGAGCATCCTGCCGGAGCGCGTGGAGCTCAAGACCCCCGAGCAGATCCATGTGATGCGCCGCAGCGGGATGCTGCTGCACCGCGTCCACGAGATGCTCGCCGCGCAGATCCGGCCCGGCATCACCACGAACGAGCTGGACACCCTCGCCCACGACATGATCCGCGACGAGGGTGCGACCCCGAACTTCCTGGGCTACCAGGGGTACCCGGCGACGCTGTGCATCAGCGTCAACGAGGTCGTGGTCCACGGGATCCCCGATGAACGTCCGCTGGTCGAGGGCGACATCGTCTCGATCGACGGCGGCCTGATCATCGAGGGCTGGCATTCGGATGCGGCGCGCACCCACATCGTGGGCCGGGCGCGCTCGGTGGCCGATGAGGATCTGGTCCGCACCACGCGCGAGGCGCTCTGGGCCGGCATCGCCGCGCTCGCGACCGCGGACCGGGTGGGTCAGATCAGCGCCGCGATCGAGGACTACGTCGCTGAGGCGGCGGGGGAGTCCCTCTCCCACCTCGAGGGCTTCGGCGGGCACGGGATCGGTACGGCGATGCACCAGGCGCCTGACGTCATGAACTACCGCACCCGCTCCCGAGGGCCCCGGGTGCGCCCGGGGATGTGCCTGGCGATCGAGCCGATGCTGATCCAGGGTCCCGGCAACTGGACGCTGGACGATGACGACTGGACCGTGCGTGCCACCGCCGGGGGCCGTGCCGCCCACGCAGAGCACTCCGTGGCCGTGACCGAGCAGGGGCTGCTGGTGCTCACCGAGGGCGACGGCGGTGCCGCCGAGCTCGCGCGGCGGGGCATCGTGGCCGCGCCGGATCCGCTGGCCGACCCTGCTACGTGAGGACCAGGACGGGGCGCGGCCTTTCATCGCCTGGATTCCGGCCCGACGTGACCGGGGTCATCGCCTCTGCCTCTCGCCTGATCCGCGAGGCGCGTGTAGGCTGATCCATCGGGTGTGCTCCGTGCATGTCGTCCTCATCGCAGGTCGTGCAGTCCCGTCGCGCCGATCGATCCAACGGCTCAGCCGTGAAGATCAGCGAGGCCGACGACACGCACAACGCGCACCCTTGTCGACCACCGTCCCGTCACCTGACGGTCGGTGAGCACAGCCTGAGTAATCAGGAACGCGGAACTCGGCACCGGCTTGCCGGGGGCGAGAGATTGGGGAGGCATGGCGAAGAAGGACGGCGTGATCGAGGTCGAGGGCTTGGTGACGGAGGCGCTCGCGAATGCGCGTTTCCGTGTCGAGCTCGACAACGGGCACAAGGTGCTCGCGCACATCTCCGGGAAGATGCGCCAGCACTACATCCGCATCCTTCCCGAGGACCGTGTGGTCGTCGAGCTGAGCCCCTACGACCTCGACCGTGGCCGCATCGTGTACCGCTACAAGTGATCGTCCCGGGAGAAGGAAAGCTATGAAGGTCAATCCGAGCGTCAAGCCCATCTGTGACAACTGCAAGGTGATCCGTCGCCACTCGCGCGTCATGGTGATCTGCTCGAACCCTCGTCACAAGCAGCGCCAGGGCTGAGCGGAGCACTCCGCACATCCCGGCAACTGTCGTGACAGCCGCCCCAGAGGCGGCAGCCCTGAAGGGCACCGTCCGATCCGTCGGACACACATAAAAGAAGAGACGACACCACCGGCCCTCGGGTCGGCTACCCGCAGCGCGGAGGCTGCGGCGTCCAGGGAACAGACCCGGGCGAGTTGTCGGATCAGGCCTCCGAGACAGTAGGAGAATCTGCACATGGCACGTCTGGTGGGAGTAGACCTTCCGCGCGAAAAGCGCCTCGAAGTCGCCCTGACGTACATCTTCGGCGTGGGACGCACCCGCGCCCTGGAGACCCTGGCCGCGACCGGCGTCTCTGGTGACCTGCGCGTGCGCGAGGTCAGCGACGAGGACCTCGTCAAGCTTCGCGATCACATCGAAGAGAACTACATGGTCGAGGGTGACCTGCGCCGCGAGGTCGCCGGTGACATCCGCCGCAAGGTCGAGATCGGCAGCTACCAGGGCCTGCGCCACCGCCGTGGTCTGCCGGTGCACGGTCAGCGCACCAAGACCAACGCGCGCACCCGCAAGGGCCCCAAGCGCACGGTCGCCGGCAAGAAGAAGGCCCGCTGATCCACGGCTTCCGCCGTCGGACCGCGAGTGTCTTCGGACCCGTAGTCACTTCGCGCCGCTGAGGGACCCGGCGCACCCGAAACCCACCAGAGGAGTACTGCCGCATGGCATCCAAGACCCAGCAGGCCGCTGCGCGCAAGCCGCGCCGCAAGGACAAGAAGAACATTGTCAACGGCCAGGCTCATATCAAGAGCACATTCAACAACACCATCGTGTCCATCACGGACCCGAACGGCGCCGTCATCTCCTGGGCCTCCGCGGGCCAGGTCGGCTTCAAGGGCTCGCGCAAGTCGACCCCGTACGCCGCGCAGATGGCCGCCGAGGCCGCCGCTCGCCGCGCCCAGGAGCACGGCATGAAGAAGGTCGACGTCTTCGTCAAGGGCCCGGGCTCCGGCCGCGAGACCGCGATCCGTTCGCTCACGGCGACCGGCCTCGAGGTCGGTTCGATCCAGGACGTCACCCCGCAGCCGCACAACGGCACCCGCCCGGCCAAGCGCCGCCGCGTCTGACCTCTACGGTCACGGCGGGGCTCTGCTCCCCGCTGTGCCGTTCCGTGCCGGGCGGGGCTCCTGCCGCGCCCGGCACCCTGGACACCACTCACCTTCTAGGCCCATCGCCCCCTTCTGAGCGTCATATGGCGGACGCTCGCTGAAAGGATCCACAGTGCTCATTGCACAGCGCCCCACGCTGACCGAAGAGGTCGTGTCGGACAACCGCTCACGGTTCGTCATCGAGCCGCTCGAGCCGGGCTTCGGCTACACCCTCGGCAACTCCCTGCGCCGCACCCTGCTGTCCTCGATCCCCGGAGCTGCGGTCACCTCGATCCGCATCGACGGTGTGCTCCACGAGTTCAGCACGGTCCCCGGCGTCAAGGAGGACATCACCGAGGTCATCCTCAACGTCAAGAACCTGGTCGTCTCCTCCGAGAACGACGAGCCGGTCGTGATGTACCTGCGTCGCGAGGAAGCCGGCCGCGTCACCGCTGCCGACATCACCCCGCCCGCCGGCGTGGAGATCCACAACCCCGACCTCCACATCGCGACCCTGAACGAGAAGGGCCGCCTGGAGATCGAACTGATCGTCGAGCGCGGTCGCGGCTACGTCTCCGCCGCGCAGAACAAGGGCGTCGACGGCGAGATCGGCCGGGTTCCGGTCGACTCGATCTACTCGCCCGTGCTGAAGGTGACCTACAAGGTCGAGGCGACTCGTGTCGAGCAGCGCACCGACTTCGACAAGCTGATCGTCGACGTCGAGACCAAGCCCGCCATCTCGCCCCGCGATGCGGTGGCCTCGGCCGGCAAGACCCTGGTCGAGCTGTTCGGGCTGGCTCATGAGCTGAACCAGGAGGCGGAGGGCATCGAGATCGGCCCGTCGCCCACGGATCAGGCTCTGGCCGCCGATCTGGCGCTTCCGATCAACGACCTGAACCTCACGGTCCGGTCGTACAACTGCCTGATGCGCGAGGGTGTCCACACCGTCGGCGAGCTGACCGCCCGTTCCGAGGCCGATCTGCTCGACATCCGCAACTTCGGCCAGAAGTCCATCGACGAGGTCAAGGCGAAGCTCGCCGACCTCGGTCTGTCGCTGAAGGATTCCCCGGCCGGATTCGATCCGTCTGCCCTGGACTCCTACTCCGACGGCTTCGGCGACCAGTACTGACCTTTATCTTTCACTAGGAGAACGACCATGCCTACCCCCACCAAGGGTGCGCGCCTCGGCGGATCCCCCGCGCACGAGCGGATGATCCTCGCCAGCCTCGCGACCGAGCTGTTCCGCCACAAGGCGATCACCACCACCGAGACCAAGGCCAAGCGCCTGCGCCCCCACGCGGAGCGTCTCATCACCCAGGCGAAGAAGGGCGATCTCGCCTCTCGTCGTCGGGTCATGGAGACCATCCGTGACAAGGGCGTCGTCTACTCGCTGTTCGAGGAGATCGCACCGACCTTCGCCGAGCGTCCCGGCGGCTACACCCGCATCACCAAGGTGGCACCGCGTCGTGGCGACAACGCCCCGATGGCCGTCATCGAGCTGGTCACCGAGGAGTTCTCGGCCAAGCAGTCCGTGGTGAAGGAGGCTGAGGGCGCCGCCAAGAACGACGCCAAGGCTGCTGACACCGCTGCTGCCGAGGACATCGCCCTGGTCGAGCCCGCCGAGGGTGCGGAGCAGCCCGGCGAGGACACCGGCGTCGAGCGCGTCACCCCGGAGGAACCCGCCGAGGGCGCCGAGGACACGGCCGACACCAAGTGAGCGCACGGCTCTGAGCAGAGCCATCGCCTCGCACCAAGGGCGGGCCGCCGGGAGAAATCCCGACGGCCCGCCCTTTTTTCGGAAGAAGTTCAGGAATCAGCAGGTACTGAGGGGCGAGATCAGTGAATATAGGGCTTTGCTCGCATAGCGGGCATTCCGGATGTGGCCAGCAATGTTGAGACCAGCATCTCCAGAGTTTGTCTGATCGTGACCCGAGCGAGAGATTCTGCGCGGGTTTAGTGCATTACGGTGATTGACGGATGTCCGCTCTCCGGGCACCCTCGTCTCGTTCTCTGAGCACGTGGTGTGTGTGGTGTGGCTCGGCATCGACAGTCGCGCCCCACCACTTCTCATTCGGAGCTGTTCATACATGTCTACGCGGAACATTCCCCCCGCCCCCGACACTCGCCGCATCTCGCCACTCTCGCGGCGCGGACTGCTTGTCGCTGCCGCCTCAGTTCCCGCCGGAGCTGCCGTGCTCAGCACCGCGCCCGCTCTCGCCGACCCCTCGGTGACCGATGGCGAAACCCGCATCGTCGACATCGCCCTGGCGGATGTCCCGCTGCTCGATGACAGTGACGCGCAGGTGCGCGACCTCGCCGATCAGCCGGCGACCATGGTCGGCGTGACCTGGCCGAATGACAACGATGCCCCGGAAGTCCAGGCCCGTGGACGGGGCGAGGACGGCGAGTGGACCGAGTGGCTCCTGCTGGAGACCGCGGAGAACCCCGAGACCGGTGAGGACGCCGCCGGCACCGAGGTCGCCTGTGTCGGGGTGGTCTCCGCCCTGCAGATCCGGGCCGAGCTCGAAGGCGCCGACGTCACCGAGGGCCTGATCGCGCATGTGGTGACCACCTCGCCGGCTCCGGCCGACAGCCAGGTCGAGCAGTTCACCGGTCCCGAGGCCCGGGTCTCCCAGGCCGATCAGGTGACCACGATGGCCGCGGTCGCCTCGACGAATCCCGCCACACCCGTCCTCGGACCCGGAGCTCCGTCGTACGTCTCCCGCGCAGGCTGGGGTGCCAACGAATCGGTAGTGCGCGGCACCAGTGGCGCCGATCAGCTCAAGGCCGTGGTCATCCACCACACCGCAGGCACCAACAACTACTCCGCCTCGCAGTCCGCGCAGATCGTGCGCGGCATCCTGAGCTACCACACCGGCACCATGGGCTGGGCCGACATCGGTTACAACGTCCTGGTCTCGAAGTACGGCCAGATCTTCGAGGGTCGCAGCGGCGGTCTGCACCGCAACATCACCGGTGCCCACGCCTACGGCTTCAACACCGGCTCCTTCGGCGTCTCGGTGATGGGGGACTACAGCAACACCGCCCCGCCGCGCGCCGCCAGGGTCGCCGTCGCGGAGCTGGTGGGATGGAAGCTGCTGAACACCTTCCAGACCAGCGTGTGGGCCAAGTCCTCCTGGACTCCCGGCACCGGCACGC
Organism: Brachybacterium sp.; assembly: GCF_052095815.1. Lineage (NCBI taxonomy): Bacteria > Bacillati > Actinomycetota > Actinomycetes > Micrococcales > Dermabacteraceae > Brachybacterium > Brachybacterium sp. The sequence goes on from NZ_JBQDLF010000020.1 coordinate 48,524, forward strand.
GATTCACCGCTGGGAAGACCATCTCGCTCGCGAAGATGATGGGCCACCGCGACGTCAACTTCACCGAATGCCCGGGGCTGAGCCTCTACGGCCAGTTCGACACCATCCGCGGCGAGGCGCAGAGCTTCATCGACGGCGGCTGGAAAGAGCACCTCTGGGCCTTCCAGGGAGCGGGCGGCGCGGCGAAGCTCGGCACGGTCGTCAAGAGCGCCCACCGCACCGGGAAGTACACCGCGACCGCACTCACCAAGGGGCTGGTCCTCCAGGAGGGCGGCTCGGCCGCCGGTTATGCGACGCCGTTCGGCCCCCAGTGGGGTGGCTCCTGGGGTCGTCCTGCCAGGAACGCGTCTACCGACGGCGACCGTCAGATCCAGCCGTTCCAGAACGGTCTCGCAGCGCGCGAGGGCAGCAGGACCCGGTTCGTGAAGCCCTCCTTCCGCGACGTCTCCCCGTCACGGGTGTTCTTCCTCGAGATCCAGGATCTCTTCGCCGCCGGTGTCACCAAGGGCTGGGGAGACGGGAGCAATCGCACGTTCCAGCCCAACAGCAACAACCTCCGTGACGCGATGATCGTGTTCATCCACCGTGCGATGGGCGCGCCGGCGTACACACCCCCGCGCACCTCGCCCTTCCGGGATGTGAATCCGAGCTTCGTCTTCTACAAGGAGATCTGCTGGGCGTACAAGGAAGGCATCACCGAGGGGTGGGGCTTCGGGAACAACCGCACCTTCCGGCCCCTTGAACCCGTCAAGCGCGATGCAGTGGCGGCCTTCCTCTACCGAGCCGCCGGATCGCCGGCCGCGAGCACGTCGGACGCTGATCGCTTCAAGGACGTTCCCCGCAGCCACGTCTTCGCCAAGGAGATCGGCTGGCTCGCGAAGACTGGGATCAGCCGTGGCTGGGATGACGGGACCTTCCGTCCCAACGCCTATATCAAGCGCGACCAGATGGCGACCTTCGTGATGCGCTGGATGAAGCACACCGGACGCGCCTGAGATGTTCAGTTTCCGTCGGCAGCGCCCGGCGTCCTCCTCTGCGGCAGCGACGGCCGGTGTCCCGGCACCCGAGCCCGGTGCTCGCTCAGCACGCTCTCCGGGTGCTGAACAGGCAGCACCAGTGCAGTTCGAGGGGCCCGCGCGGGCGCCGTTCTACCTGGTATCGATGGCGTCCTACCCGAACTACGGGGATGAGCTCATCGCGCGGCGCTGGCTCGAACATCTGGCGCGCCACCGCCCTGAGGACGATGTCTGGTTGGACGTCCGACACCCGGGGACGGCGACCGCGCTGTTCGGCAGCATCCACCCACGGCTCCGCGTGACCGATGCGGTGTTCCGTACGGTCGAGGACTCCCGGCACGGCTCTCGACGCAGCGTGGAAGACATCGTCACGGAGCTCGGCACTCCGTTGTACGACGCGTCTCTGCTCGCCCTGCGCGAGGCACAGAGCCTGCACCTGCTCGGCGGCGGTTTCCTCAACGCGGTGTGGCCGGAGAACGACCTCATCGTCCGCACCATGCGCGCAGCATCCCGTCTCAGTGGCGCACCGCTGCTCGCGACCGGCCAGGGCTTCGCCCCTTTCGGAGAAGAGTTCCTGCAGGATTTCGACCACGTGAGCGTGCGGGACGCTCCGAGTGCGGAGCTACGGGGAATCGCCCGTGGCGTCGACGACGCCTATCTCCTCGAAGCCCTGCCGGCCCTCGATCGCTCCGCACCGCCGGAGCTGGTGCTGTGCGTCCAGTCGGACGCTATCGACGTCGGCGCCTTCGAGCAGCTGCTGGACTATGTGCGAAGGACCGTGGAGGCCTCAGGGATCCCGCGAGAGCGGACTCGTTATGTGGAGGCACTGCCCGGTGGGGACTACGCAGGATATGACCGGCTTCGGGATCTGGTGGCCGAGGATGGGTTCGTCCCCTTCACCCAGTTCTGGCGCGGCGAGTTCACGCCAGCCGCACATCAGCGCTGGATCACGACCCGTTTCCACCACCACCTGGTCGCCTCGCTCCACGGGGCCCGCGGTATCGCACTCACGGCGAAGCCGGGATATTACGACGTGAAGCACAGCTCCCTCGTCGAGGGCGGAACTGGATGGACCATCTCCGACGGGACGGGGCCCGTGCTGGACCTCGGCGGGCTGTCCACGCCCGCCTCCGCCGCAGCGGCTGTCGAGGAGAAGCTCGCCGAGGCGCATCGTCTCTACCGGGCGGACTGAGCGTCCGCCGCTCCGTGGAACGTTCTTCTCGGCGCGGCATCCCCTCTCAGCGGTCGCCGCCAGAGACCGGAGCCGAGAGCGGAGAGGGGAATTCGCAGAGAAGGGCCTCCCCGCACACGCAGTCGCGTGTGCCGGGAGGCCCTCGTGCTCTCTGCGGTCAGCCGAAGTAGCGAGGCAGGGTGCCGTCCCGCAGCTCCCGCAGCTCACCCACGGTGAAGGTGCCCACACCCTCGACCGCCAGGGCGCTGCCGCCGGTGGTGCCCAGACGCAGCACCGGCACCCCGTGCTCGGCGGCCAGCGCCGTCAGCCGCTCCTCCTGCTCGGCGGGGACCGCGACCAGAGCACGACCCTGCGACTCGGAGAACAGAGCGCTGGCGAGATCCACGCCGTCGCGCTCCGTCAGGCCCACGAGATCCACCTGGGCACCGGTGCCGAAGCGGGTCACCGATTCCACCAGGGCCTGGGCCAGACCGCCCTCGGAGAGGTCATGCGCCGCGGTGGCGAGCCCCTCCTCGGCGGAGGTGATCAGCACTCGGGCCAGCGAGCGCTCGGCCTCGAGGTCGACCTGCGGCGGCATGCCGCCCAGGTGCTGGTGGATGACATCCGCCCAGGCCGAGCCCGAGAGCTCCTCACGCGTGGTGCCCAGCAACAGCACCGACAGGCCCTCTGCCTGCCAGCCGGAGGGGACGCGGCGCGCGACGTCCTCGAACACGCCGAGCACGCCGACCACCGGGGTGGGGTGGATCGCGGAATCGATGAGGCCCGGCTCGCCGGTGGAGTTGTACAGGGAGACGTTGCCGCCGGTGACCGGCACCTCGAGCGTCTCGCACGCCTCGGCGAGCCCGACGATCGCCTCGACCAGCTGCCACATCGGGCCCGGGTCCTCGGGGGAGCCGAAGTTCAGGCAGTCCGTGATCGCGAGCGGCACCGCGCCGGAGGTCGCCACGTTGCGGTAGGCCTCGGACAGCGCGAGCTGGGCCCCGGTACGGGGATCGAGCTTGGTGTATCGGCCGTTGGCGTCGGTCGCGAGCGCGATGCCGCGGCCCGTGGCCTCGTCGATCCGGAGCACGCCGGCGTCGTCGGGCATCGAGAGCGCGGTGTTCCCACCCACGTAACGGTCGAACTGGTCGGTGACCCAGTTCTTGGAGGCGAGGTTCGGGGACGCGATCAGGGTGCGCACGGTCGCCGCGAGCTCCTCGGCGGTGCCGGGGCGGGGGAGGACCTCCGCGGTGTCGGCCTGCAGGGCGTCCTGCCAGTCGGGACGGGCGTAGGGGCGGTCGTAGACGGGGCTGTCGATCGCGACCGTCGCCGGGTCCACGTCGACGATGCGGTGTCCGTGGTGGTCGATGGTGAGGCGGCCGTCACCGGTGACCTCGCCGATCACCGCGGCTTCGACATCCCACTTCGCGGCGATCGCCTGGAACTCCTCGAGCTTCTCGGGGCTCACCACGGCCATCATGCGTTCCTGGGACTCGCTCATCAGGATCTCGCCGGCGTTCAGGGTGGGGTCGCGCAGCAGCACCTCCTCGAGGTGGATGTGCATGCCCGAGGCGCCGTTGGCGGCCAGCTCGCTGGTGGCGCAGGAGATGCCCGCGGCGCCAAGATCCTGGATGCCCTCGACGGTGCCGGCGGCGAACAGCTCGAGGCAGCACTCGATGAGCACCTTCTCCATGAAGGGGTCGCCCACCTGGACGCTGGGGCGCTTGAGGGGGCCGTCCTCCTCGAAGGTCTCCGAGGCGAGGATGGAGGCGCCGCCGATGCCGTCCCCTCCGGTGCGGGCACCGAAGAGCACCACCTTGTTGCCGGGGCCGGTCGCGGAGGCGAGGTGGATGTCCTCGTGGCGCATCACGCCGAGTGCGAGCGCGTTGACCAGGGGGTTGGTCTGGTAGGCGGCATCGAACACGGTCTCGCCGCCGATGTTCGGCAGGCCGAGGGAGTTGCCGTAGCCGCCCACTCCGGAGACGACGCCGTGGACCACGCGGGCGGTGTCGGGGTGGTCGATCGCGCCGAAGCGCAGCTGATCCATGACCGCGACCGGGCGGGCACCCATCGAGATGATGTCGCGCACGATTCCGCCGACGCCGGTGGCCGCGCCCTGGTAGGGCTCGACGTAGGAGGGGTGGTTGTGGGACTCGACCTTGAAGGTCACCGCCCAGCCGTCACCGATGTCGACCACGCCGGCGTTCTCGCCCATGCCCACCAGCAGCTTCTCGCGCATCTTCTCGGTGGTGTGCTTGCCGAAGGTGCTCAGGTGCCTCTTGGAGGACTTGTACGAGCAGTGCTCGGACCACATCACCGAGTACATGGCGAGCTCGGCGTTCGTGGGACGGCGGCCGAGGATCTCGCGGATGTTCGCGTACTCGTCCTCCTTGAGCCCGAGATCGGCGTACGGCTGAGCCTGGTCAGGGGTGGAGGCGGCATGCTCGACCGTGTCGACGTCCGCGGGCGTGCCGTGCGGGGTGGAGGGGGCGAGGTCGGCGGTCATCGCGGTTTCGGGTCCGTTCATCACGAGGGCTGGGGTGCGGGCGGGCCGTGAGGGCCCGGACCCGGCGACCACAGTCTACGATCGCGGCGCACGACAGGGCGGACCGGGGCAGGTGCTGAGACCCGGACCGCCCTGCAGCGGTCAGCGGGCGCCGCTGCCGCGCGGGCCGGCCCCCTGCTTCGCCCTCTTCGCCTTCTTCGCCCGGTCCCGCAGGACCTTCTCGCTGACCGGCGCGGACTTGCTGGCGCGCTGCGCACGGAAGTACACAGCGGCCTCGTCCTGCCGCTCCTGCTCCCCGCCCAGAGCGATCGGTGCTCGCACGTGACCGGGGCGCACGTCGAAGGCGGCGACCAGATCGAGCACATGCGGGCGCAGCCGCCACAGCAGCCGGCGCAGATCATGGTCGATCTGGCGGCCGCGCTGGGTGGAGATCATCCCGCTGAGCAGGAACCAGGCGAGGTCGTCGTTGATCGCGGTGAGCCCGAACAGGTCCCGGACATCGGTGAGCACCGCCCGGGAGCCCTCATCCGTGAGCGCCTCGATCCCCCTGGTGAAGGCGCGCCAGCGGACCAGGTCCGCGTGGGCGCGTGCGGCGTCCAGCATCTCCACCTGGTGCTTGTTGACCTCGGAGGCGGCGTCGGCCGGGCTCATCTTCGCGGCGCCGCGAAGGGCGAGAGCGACCTCTTCGACCTTGACGCGGGCGCGGTCGGCGAGCAGCTCCTCCTGGAACTCCGACTGGCGCATGGAATCGAAGGCGCGCCGGGCGTTGCCGCGGTCGCTGACGCTCTGCCCGAGGCGCGCCCAGGGAGTGTGGCGCTTGGCGAGCACCTCGGCGCGCTGCGCGATGAAGCGGCCGATCCCCGCCCGGTCCACGCTGCTCAGCTCGGAGGTGTAGTCCGAGAGCAGACGCTTGGCGACCAGCTGCAGCAGGACGGTGTTGTCACCCTCGAAGGTGGCGTACACGTCCAGATCCTGGTGGAGGCCCACCAGCTGGTTCTCCGCCATGAAGCCGGAGCCGCCGCAGGCTTCGCGGCACTCCTGGATGGTGTCCAGCGCGAGCCGGGTCGAGGTGGGCTTGAGGGTCGCGGCGAGGGTCTCGAGGTCCTCACGGGACTCGGGGTCGTCGGCCCGGCCGGAGAACACGTCATCGAAGGCCTGCAGCAGCTGCTCGTGCGCGAAGGCGCCGGCATAGGTCTCGGCGAGCTTCGGCAGCAGGCGGTGCAGGTGTGCCTGGTAGTCCATCAGCACCGTCTCCTGCGTGGGATCCGCGGCGCTGAACTGGCGGCGCTGAGTCGCGTAGGTGATCGCGATATGCAGGGCGAGCTGGCTGGCCCGGATCGCGGAGCCGTCCAGGGAGACCCTGCCCTGGACCAGGGTGCCGAGCATCGTGAAGAACCGGCGGCCGGGAGACTCGATGGGGGAGGTGTAGGTGCCGTCGGGTGCGACGTCGCCGTATCGGTTCAGCAGGTTGGTGCGGGGGATGCGCACCTGGTCGAAGGCCAGGCGTCCGTTGTCGATGCCGTTCAGCCCACCCTTCTCGCCGTCGTCCTCGCTCGAGATGCCGGGCAGCAGCTCCCCGGCCGCGTCCCGGACCGGGACGTAGAAGCAGTGCACGCCGTGGTCCACGCCGTTCGTGATCAGGCGTGCGAACAGCGTCGCTGCCTTCGCGTGGATCGCGGCGTTGCCCAGGAAGTCCTTCCAGGCAGCGCGGAAGGGGGTGTGGATCACCCATTCCCCATCGGTCCCGCCGGCGGGGTCGAAGGTGGCGGTGGTCGCCAGCGCCTGCACGTCGGAGCCGTGGCCGATCTCGGTCATCGCGAAGGCGCCGGGGGTGGTCAGGTCCATCGCATCGGGCACCCAGGCGTGCTGCTGCTCCTCACTGCCCAGCTGGATGATCGCCGAGGTGTACAGGCCCCACTGCACTCCGGCCTTGATCTGCAGGGAAGGGTCGGCGACGACCAGCTCCTCGAAGGAGGCGACGTTGCCTCCGTTGTCGTTGGGGCCGCCGAGGTGCTCGGGCAGCATCAGATGGGAGACGTCCTCCTCGGCGAGGAGCTGGAGCTGCTCGAAGACGCGCTCGCGGTGCTCGGCGACGGTCACATCCACCGGTCGATGCAGCTCCGGGCGAGCGGCACGCTCGCGGGCCTCGAGGCGGGCGTCGGCCCACTTGCCGAGCAGGGCCTCGGAGACCTGCGCGATGTCCAGGCGGGGGCTGCCCCCGGGCGGGATCGAGATGGGTCCGGTGGGATTGGCCGTCGTGGTCGCGTCGGAGGTGTCGGCGATCGGGGTGGCTGTGGTGGTGTCGTAGGTGACGGGTGCGGTGCGGGAATCGGTGGTCATGCGTGCAGTCCCTTCATGAGCCAGGTGACCAGGTGGGTCACGAGCTGATCGGAGGTGAGTGGGGTGGAGGGTCGGGCAGCGCTGCCCGTGTCCTGCGAGCCGTCGGCGGCGACGGCGGTGTCCTGGCCGGTCATCCAGATGTCGACGGCGCGTTCGACGAAGCCGACGGAGCCGTGGGCCCAGACCTGCGGCGCCGGGATCTCGGCGGGCAGGAAGGTCGCGACCAGCCGCGAGACCGAGGACAGGAAGTGGTTCAGCCCGTCGCTGGGTCGGGTGACGAAGCGGTACACGCCGGGGGAGCGCTGGGCCGTTTCGACATAGGCGCGGATCATCGCGTGGATCCGCTCGTCGGCCTCCGGTTCGCGGCCGACGCGAGCCTCGAGGGCTCGCATCTCCTCCAGCAGCTTGCCGTGCATCGTGGACAGGATGCTGCGCCCCAGCGCGCGCTGGAGCTGGGCCTTGTCCTCGAAGTAGCGGTAGACGATGGACTTGGAGGTGCCGGAGGCTGCGGCGATGTCCTCCATCGTCACATCGGGACCCTGCTCATGGATGAGGTGCCGGGCCACGTCGAGCAGCTCGGCACGTCTCTCTTCCCGGTGGCGGGCCCAACGGGCCGATCGGCCGTCCACGGGGGCTTGCGTCGTCGCGTTCACGAGACCTAGGGTATCAAGTACCGTCGGTTCTATGTAAAGTGCTCCGGAGAAGATCCTCCGGCGAGTTCCTGCGGGAGCGAGAGCGCATCGGCAGCCCGGGCTCCCACGGCCCAGGATCTCCACGAACCACGGCAGTGACCATGAAGACCGCAGTGACCACGAAGAGGTGCACCCAGTGACCCAGCACGACTCCCCGCGCGACGCCCTGATCCTCGGCGGTAACAGGATCCCCTTCGCCCGTTCCGGCGGCCCCTACGCCGGCATCTCCAACCAGGACCTGCTCACCGCGGCGCTCGACGGCCTCGTGGCTCGCTTCGGGCTGCAGGGTGAGAAGCTCGGCGAGATCGCCGGCGGCGCTGTGCTCAAGCTGGCCGGTGACCTCAACCTCACCCGCGAGAGCGCCCTGGGCACACCCCTGGACCCGCGCACCCCGGCGATCGACATGTCCAAGGCCTGCGCCACCAGCCTCGAGACCGTGATCCACGTGTCCAACCGGATCCAGCTGGGCCAGATCGACTCGGGCATCGCCTGCGGCGTCGACTCCGCCTCGGACTCCCCGATCGAGGTCACCCCTCGCCTGCGCCGCATCCTCCATCGCGCCTTCGCCGCGAAGACCGCGATGCAGCGCGTCAAGGCCTTCAGCGCGATCCGCCCCGCCGATCTCGCCCCGGTCCCACCCCGCAACGGCGAGCCCCGCACCGGGCTGTCCATGGGGGAGCACCAGGCGCTCACCGCCGCCCAGTGGGGCATCACCCGCCAGGACCAGGACGAGCTCGCACTCGCCTCCCACCAGCATCTCGCCGCCGCCTACGACGCCGGATTCTTCGACGATCTGATCACCGGCTACCGCGGGCTCTCACGCGACCAGAACCTGCGCCCCGACTCCTCGCTCGAGAAGCTCGGCTCCCTCAAGCCCGTCTTCGGCGTGAAGTCCCCGCAGGTCGCCGAGCCGAGCATGACCGCCGGTAACTCGACACCGCTCTCCGACGGCGCATCCTCGGTGCTGATGGGCAGCGCCGAATGGGCCGCCGAGCGCGGTCTCACGCCGCTCGCACGGGTGGTCGACGCCCGCAGCGCCGCCGTCGACTACGTGCACGGAGACGAGGGCCTGCTGATGGCCCCCGCCTACGCCGTGCCGGAGCTGCTGGACGCGAACCACCTCTCCCTCCAGGATCTTGACTTCTACGAGATCCACGAGGCCTTCGCCTCGACCGTGCTGAGCACTCTGAAGGCCTGGGAGTCCGAGGAGTTCTGCCGCGAGCGGCTGGGCCGAGGCGGAGCACTGGGAAGCATTGACCGCGCCAAGCTCAACGTCGCGGGCTCCTCGCTCGCGGTGGGCCACCCCTTCGCGGCCACCGGCGGGCGTCTCGTCGCGACCCTCGCCAAGCTCCTGCACGAGCGGGCCAAGGAGACCGGCCGCGTCCAGCGCGGGCTGATCTCGGTGTGCGCCGCTGCCGGCCAGGGCACCGTCGTGCTGCTCGAGTCCGTCACCGACTGATCCCGTCACCGGCTGAGCCCTTGATCGGCTGAGCCCTTCACGCCCCGATCCGCAGCCCCGTGCCCGCAGTTCTGAACCGGAGGTCCCCATGACCGATGCCTATACCCGCTTCATCCGCTCCGCCCCCGGTGGTGCCCTCGCCAAGCAGCTGGGTCTGCCACGCCCCTCGAAGCTTCCGCGCCGCGCGGACCGGCCCGGACCCGTGCTCGACCCGGTCGTGGTGCTGGGAGACTCCGCAGGAGCCGACGAGATCGCGCGCCTGCTCCTGCAGTGGGGCGCCGACGTGCGCCGCCGCTTCGAGGAGCTGCGGAAGATCGGCTCCGTGATCGTGGTGGCCGACGAGATCACCTCCCCGTCCGATCTCGGCCCGCTGGTGCTCCCGCTGGGCAGTGCCATGCGCAGCCTTTCCCCCGGTGCCCGCGTGATCACCCTGTCCCGTCCCGCGCGCGGCGAGGATCCGGCACAGGATGCCGCGCGCGGTGGGGTCGAGGGCTTCCTGCGCTCCCTCGCCCACGAGATGCGCGGCGGGGCGACCGCCAACGGCGTCCTTGTCGAAGACGGTGTGAAGCTTGACGCTCCCGGCGTGATCGGGGCGCTGCGCTTCTTCCTCTCCGCCCGCAGCGCCTTCGTCACCGGGCAGCTGCTCACCGTCTCCACCGATGCCGGCAGCCGCACCGAGGACGACACGCTGCCGCTGGCCGGGCGCACCGCTCTGGTCACCGGCGCCGCCCGCGGCATCGGCGCGGCGATCGCGCGCACGCTCGCCGCGGACGGTGCGAAGCTCGTGGTCCTCGATGTCCCGGGTGCGGGCACCGAGCTGGCACGGCTCGCCAACGAGCTGCGTGCAGTGCCGATCCAGCTCGACGTCGCCTCCGTGGGCGCGGGGGAGCGGCTGGTCGGCGTCCTCCGCGAGCGGGGACTGACCCTCGATGTGATCGTCCTCAACGCCGGCATCACCCGCGACAAGCTGCTGGCCAACATGACCGCCGACCGCTGGGACCCCGTCCTCGCGGTCAACATCACCAGCCAGATCACCCTCACCGAGGCGCTGATCGAGGCGGGTGACGTGCTCGGCGAGCAGCCCCGGGTGGTGTCCCTGGCCTCGACCAGCGGCATCGCCGGGAACCGCGGCCAGACGAACTACGCCGCCTCGAAGGCAGGCGTGATCGCCTTCGTCGACGCGCTCGCCGGAAAACTCGAGCCGCTGGGCGGCACCGCCAACGCTGTCGCCCCCGGATTCATCGAGACCGAGATGACCGCCCGGATGCCGGCCCTCACCCGCGAGGTCGCCCGCCGGGTCAACTCGCTCCAGCAGGGCGGGCTGCCCATCGACGTCGCCGAGACGATCTCCTTTCTCTCCTCCGATGAGGCCGGCGGGATCCGCGGTGAGACGCTGCGGGTGTGCGGCCAGAACATGGTCGGGAAGTGAGCGCCGTGCAGAGCTCCTCGCCGCAGAACGCTCCTGAGCGGATGCCCGAGCGGATGAAGGACCTCACCGACGTCCCCTCCTTCCCCGCCGTCTACGCCGCCGCGCTCGACCCCCGGGGTGGCCGTACCCGCGGTGAACCGGTGCTCCCGAGCACCGCTTACCGGGTGCGCTCCGTGCGGATCGATGCCGAGCGCGCCCGGGACTTCGACCACCTGATGGGCGGACCCGCCACTGACCTGGTCCACCCGGGCGTGCTGCACGTGCTCGCCTTCCCGGTCTCCCTCGCCCTCATGGCACGGCGGGACTTCCCCTTCCCCCTGCTGGGCCTGGTGCACCTGCGCAACCAGATCCTCCAGCACCGCCCGGTGCGGGTGGGGGAGCTGGTGGACATCGAATGCCGGGTGCGGGACCTGCGCCCGCACCGCAAGGGGCGCACCTTCGAGGCGGTCTCCACGATCCTCGGCGAGGACGGGGAGATCATCGCCACCGATGTGTCGACCTACTTGACCAGGGGCGGCGCGGCGTCCCCCGCGCCGTCGGCGTCTCCTGCGCTGTCGGCGTCCGCCGAGCAGTCGCCGGCCGCCGAGCAGGCGGCGCGCGACACATCCTCGGCCGACGGCGGTCGCGCCGAGCGTCGTGCCTTCGAGGCGCCGACGCCGACGGGCCGCTGGTCCCTGCCTGCCGATGCCGGTCGGCGCTATGCGGCGGTCTCCGGCGACGTGAACCCGATCCACATGTCGGCTCTCAGCGCGAAGGCCTTCGGCTTCTCGAGAGCGATCGCGCACGGGATGTACACCGCCTCGAGAGCCTTCACCGAGGCGCGCGTGGACCTCTCCCGGCCCCTGCGCTGGGACGTCTCCTTCGACGCCCCCGTCACCCTGCCGGGCACCGTCCTCGTCGCGTTCGAGGACGACCACGACACCGGAAGCGTCCGCTGCGTGGGCTGGCGCGCCGGTCGCGGGGACAAGGGCCCGCGGCGCTGCTTCGAGGTGGAGGTGACCATGCTGGGCAAGTGAGCTCCGCGGATTCCGCCGCCTCCGGGTCGCAGCACCTGTGGTGGCGGAGATGCACTCTTGGGATTCAGCCGCCGACGGGCCCGCCGAGTCCGGTCTCCAGGGTCTCCAGCAGGTGGTCGATGAACTCCTCGGCCCTCACCTCGGTGAGCACGTCCACGTTCGGCTCCCGGCCCCACCGGCCCAGCTCGTCGCCGACGGTCTGACCGCGGGTCAGGGTGCCCGCGAGCTCCACGTCCACGGCGAGCGGGCGGGTGGACGCGAAGTCGCCCGTGACCGCGTGAGCGGTGACCAGCGGATCGTGCACATGCGCAGACCAGCCGAAACCGTCAGCCTCGTGGAACTCGAAGTAGAAGCGCAGCGCGTCGACCAGGATCTGTGCCACCGGATGGCCGGTGCGCTCGGCGAGCTCGGTGAAGCGATCCAGCTCGCGCTGCCTGAAGCGGACGCTCTCCGTGGCCTCGAGCGATCCCAGCACCGGACGTCGCGGCGCGGCGGAGAACGCGGCGAGGACGCGCTGCGCGGCCTCCGGATCGACCGCGACGTTCCACTCGCTGGTGGGCCCGGTGTTGCCGCGATGGTTGATCGCCCCACCCATGATGTGCAGGCGCTTCAGCAGCCGTGGCAGCTCCGGCTCGATCTCCAGGGCGAGGGCCAGGTTGGTGTGCGGGCCGAGCACCAGACCCACCAGCTCCCCGGGATGTGCACGAGCGGTGTCGACCCACAGCTGCGCGCCGCTGCGCAGATCCCCGGTGCGGGTCGTGGGAGGGAGCACCGCGTGACCGAGCCCGCCCGGGCCATGGGTGTCATCGGCGTACATCGGTGCTTGCACCAGCGGCTGCTCCGCCCCCTGGGCGATGGGGGCGGTGAACCCGAGCAGCTCCGCGAGCGCGAGAGCGTTGCGGTGCACGGCGTGGACGTCGACATTGCCGCCGGTGGAGACCAGGCCCACGACCTCGACCTCGGAGCGGCCGGCGAGATAGGCCAGGGCGATCGCATCATCGATGCCGGGGTCGCAGTCGACCAGCAGGGGGAAGCTCATCCCTTCAGCGTACGGCGATGGCGCAGAATCTCGAAGGGGGCGCCGGGCTCTGGCCGCGGGGGCGGGGCCTGCGGGAAGATGACGACATGGCCCATCCGCTGATGTTCGACGATGACGATCCGATGCTTGAGACCGTGCGGGAGATCGCGCTCGCCCTGCCCGGGGCGCGCGAGAAGATCAGCCACGGCCGTCCCGCCTTCCATACGGTGAAGGTCCACTGCTATTACGGCGGCTCTCAGAAGGTCGCCGGGCAGTGGGTGCAGCATCCCCAGAGCATCGTGGTGCATCTGCCGCCGGCGGAGTCTGCGGCCCTGCTGGAGGACCCGCGGTCGTTCGTCCCCGCCTACCTGGGCCCCTCGGGCTGGCTAGGGATCGATCTCGACTCCCGGACCGACAGCCAGGAGATCGCGGAGCTGATCGAAGAGTCCTATCGCACCGTGGCGGGAGCGCGACTCGTGGCGCAGCTCGATGACCCCGCTTGACCCTCACGCGACGTCAGGCCCGAAGGTGGTTCCTATGACCGAGACACAGCACGAGGACCTCACCGTCGGCCGTATCGCCGACCTGGTCGGGGTCAGCGTCCGCACCCTGCATCACTGGGACAGCATCGGCCTGGTGCGTCCGAGCGGGCGCAGCTGGTCGGGATATCGCCTCTACGACGCCCCAGACCTGGCCCGGATCCACCGGGTCCTCGTCTACCGGGAGCTCGGTCTGGCGCTCGCGCAGATCGGCCGGATCCTCGATGATCCGAGCGTCGATCCGCGTGAGCACCTCCAGCGCCAACGGGGCTCTTCGCGGTTCGTGGTGAATGACCCTGCTGTGGCGGGTATTCACGCTAC
>NZ_JBQDLF010000021.1:0-61007 GCF_052095815.1 Brachybacterium sp.
CGTAGCGTGAATACCCGCCACAGCAGGGTCATTCACCACGAACCGCGAAGAGCCATATTGACGGACCGCTGCTGATCGCAGCGGATATGCCCGAGCGCAGGTCAAAGAGCGCCGACGCACCCCGACGGGTCCGGGGCCGTCGTCGCCGCTCGACCTCCTGGGCGTACTGGCTGCCTGTCGACGCCCCGGCGATCCCTGCCGAGATCGACCCGGCGACCGTGCCGTGCCGCGCCCCCGGTTGCACCGATGGATCCTGGCACCGGGTACAGCGGCTGTGCTGGCGCTGCTACCGCTCCGCGTGCCTGAGCCTGGGCCGCGCCCCGGGATCCGACCACCGCGAGCCGAGCACGGACCCCGAGCGCCCCGTCACCTACACCGCGAAGCACTACCGCGTGCGCGCAGCCCTGGGTGAGCCTGGAGCCTGGCCCTGCGCCCGCTGCGGCGCCGAGGCTGTCGACTGGGCGATGCTCCCCGACGCCGAGACGATCCGCCGCACCGTCGACGGCAAGCGCGCAGCCGATCTCCACGACTACGCCCCGATGTGCCGCCGGTGCCACGGACGCCTGGACTCCGCGCGGCCGCCCGAGGGCGCCGTGGTGCTTGCCGGGATCGACTGGTCAGGCGTCAGCACGCACGTGGACGCTCAGGGGCGGCTGCTGCGGGACTGGAGGACCCGATGAGCCGCCGAGAGTTCGGTCAGATCGACCGTCAGCGCTCAGGTCGCTACCGCGCCCGGTTCACCGGCCCCGACGGGCGCCTGGTGTCGGCCCCTCGCACGTTCGCCCGTCGCCGCGAGGCTGCCGACTACCTCGCCCGGGTGCGTGGTGAGCTGCTGGCCGGGAACACCGCCGCTGTGATCCCGACCCGCGTCACCGTGGCCGAGGCCGTCGACACGTACCTGCGCACGAACAGCACGCGGCTGCGGCCCCGCACCCTGGACCTGTACCGGCGCACCGCTGAGCGCTGGATCCTGCGGCTTATCGGCACCGGCGCCGCGAGGATCGACCTTGGACCGCTGCCGCTGTCGACGCTGACCACGCCGTTGCTGCGCGAGTGGCACACCTCCCTGTGCGAGCACGCCCACGCCGAGGCCACGACCTCGCCGGGGCACCGCGTACCGTCACAGGCTCAGAGCGCCCGCGCCTGGGCACGCAGCCGAGGGATCGACGTAGCACGCACCGGTCGGGTGCCCGCCGCCGTGCTGAGCGGCTGGCAGGCCGCAGGCGCCCCCGTAGCCCCGTCGGCCCCTGTCGACCCCGCAGCGGGCCGTACAGCCGCCGCGCAGGCGTACCGGCTGCTGCGGGCCGTGCTGAACCAGGCGACCGCCGACGGGCTGATCCCGCACAACCCCGCGAGGGTGAAGGGCGCCGGGCAGGTCGACCACCCCGAACGGCTGCCGCTGAGCGCCGAGGAAGTGACCGCCCTCGCCGCCGCGATGCCGCCTCGCCTGCGGGCTGCGGTGCTGGTGGCCGCCTGGTCCGGGCTGCGCCCCGGTGAGCTGTTCGCCCTGCGCCGTGCCGATGTGGACGCCGAGGCGGGCACCGTGACAGTGCGCCGATCCTTGCATGAGCTGCCGGGGTCCCCGATCACCTACGGGCCGCCGAAGTCCGCTGCCGGGTGCCGCACCGTGGCCCTGCCCGGATCCGTCGCCGCCGCCCTGGCCGACCACCTGGCCGAGCACACCGGCCCCGACGCCGAGGCGCTGGTGTTCGGCAAGCCGGACGGGTCCCCGATGGGATCCGGCGCCCGCTCCCGAGCACTGGCACCGGCCCGCGAGGCGGTCGGGCGGCCCGATGCGACCTGGCACCACCTCCGTCACACCGGCGCCACCCTCGCCGCGATCGCCGGGGCCACCCAGGCCGAACTACAGGCCCGGATCGGCCACAGCACACCCCGAGCCGCCGCGATCTACCAGCACGCCCGCGCCGACCGCGACCGCTGGATCGCAGACCAACTCGACGCCCTCGCCGCCCCTTCGACTACGCCGCCGAGGGTGCCGGATCCCGTCGCCCCGGCTGCGCCGCCCCGTCTGTCCCTGGTCCGCACCGCCTGAGCGCTGTTGCGCGCAGTGCCTGCCACTGCCCGGCCCCGCGCCCCACGGTGCGGGGCCGTTCTATGTCCGCCGCCCGGATCCTCACCGCCCGGGAGGTGCTGGTGCCCGCTGCCGACCGTGCCCTGCCGCCGAGGCCGCCGGACCCGGTTCCCCTCGCCGGATCCGACCGGCTGGACCTGTCCAGAATCGCGGGGCATTGCGGGGCTTCCGGTGTCTGCGCATGGGGCACCGTGCCCATTTCTGGGGTATCGTAGGCCCCGCAAGCTAGAGCCGATATGGCCCCTGGCCTGCGCAAATACCCTCTCGGGGCGGTGACTTCCAAACTGATTACGCGGGTTCGATTCCCGTCGCCCGCTCCATGGCACGAGGCCGCGGCATCCACCGGATGTCGCGGCCTCGTCGCTTCTACGCTGGTCACCGCTCGGATGCCCTTCTCTCCGAGAGTGCCTTCGCTCTATCCGAGAACGCCTTCGCGCAGGGCTCGCAGCACCGCGCTGGTGCGATCCCTCGCCCCCAGCTTCTGCAGAATCATCGAGATGTGGTTCTTCACGGTGCCCTCAGCCAGGTGCAGGAGCTCAGCGATCTCGCGGGTGCTGTAGCCCTCGGCGAGCATGCGGAGCACGTCGGTCTCCCGGTCGGTCAGCGCCTGGATCGGGGCGGCCCGTTCCCGAGCCGGCACCCGGTCCGAGCGAATCGCGCGCAGCAGGCCCTCCGTGATGGACGGCGAGATCAGGGTGCCCCCGCCTTCGAGGGCACGCACGGCCCGGGCGAGCTGGTCGACGGTGACGTCCTTGAGCAGGTATCCGCGGGCACCGCTGCGCAGAGCCTGGAGCACCAGCTCATCGTCATCGAAGGTGGTGAGCACGAGGACCGGCACCTGTGAGCCCTGCGCATGCAGCTGCTCGAGCGCCCAGAGGCCGTCGAAGCGCGGCATCCGCAGGTCCATCAGGACCACGTCCACGGGATGCTCGGCGATTGCGGCCAGCGCCGTCTTCCCGTCGTCCGCCTCGGCCACCACATCGATCCCCGCCACCTGCAGGAGAGCACGAATCCCGTCACGCACCAGCGCCTGGTCATCGACCACGATCACTCGGGTCACGCCGCCACCCGCCCCGTCACCGCGAAGCCCGCGGTGCCGTCGACCGTGAGCTCGCCCCCCAGGGACTCGAACCGTTCGCGCAGACCGCACAGACCGTTGCCGAGCTCGGGAGCCCGGGCGCCGATCCCGTCGTCTCGCGCCACCAGCGACACCTGACTGCCGTCCTGGGCGAGGTCGATCTGCAGCCGCGAGGCCTCGGAGTGGCGGATCGTGTTGGTCACCGCCTCCTGGGCGAGGCGGATGAAGGCGACCTACTGCTCCTCCCCCAGGTTCAGATCCGGGTCCACGGCGATGTCGACCTGGAGCCCGGGAATTCCCTCGACCATGCTGCGCAGCGCCTCCTGCAGGTCCACGGGCTGCGTCCGCAGCTCCCCCACCGTCGAGCGGACGTCGCGCAGCAGCCCTCGGGCGACGGCATCGGCACGAGCCACGTGCTCGCGCGCCCGGTCGGGGCCGACGTGCCGGGCGGCCTCCAGGTTCAGAGTCAGCACCGTGAGCTGGTGGCCGATCAGGTCGTGCAGCTCGCGGGAGATCCGCAGCCGCTCCGCGGTGCGGGTGGATTCGGCCAGCAGGATCCCGGCGGCTTTGAGGTCCACGTGTGCCTGGGCCAGTTCGGTGCGCATCCGCTTCTCCCGCAGCAGGGTGAGGGTGCTGAAGACGGTCGCCAGCTGGATCATCAGGTAGAAGCCGCTCGCGATGCCGGCCCAGCTCTCGGTGCCCAGTCTGCGCATGGCACCATGCTAGGCCGCTCCCTCTGCGCGCACCCGTGCCGATGGCCATGGTGCGCCGGGTAGGGACCGATGACGGTGGGCACAGGTGCTCCGGGCTCTGCCTCCGTAGCGTCGAGACCATGACACCTCTGAGCACGAAGAACCCCGCTGTCCAGGTCCAGCAGCTCACCAAGAACTATGGACGCCGCACCGTCGTCGACGGCATCAGTCTGACCATCGCTCAGGGTGAGACCCTCGGGGTGCTGGGCATCAACGGGGCCGGCAAGACCACGACGGTCGAGATGATCGCCGGGCTGCGACGGCCCGACGGAGGTCGCATCACGGTGATGGGCCTGGACCCGTTCCGCGACCGCAGGGTGCTGCGGCAGGTGCTGGGGGTCCAGCTGCAGGACGCGGAGCTGCACGATGCGCTGACCGTGAACGAGCTGCTCGCGCTCTACCGCAGCTTCTACCCGGATCCCAGACCGACCCGGGAGCTGCTGGATCTGGTGGAACTCGATGCCCAGCGCACCACCCGCTTCGCGAAGCTCTCGGGCGGCCAGCAGCAGCGCCTGTCCGTGGCGCTCGCGCTCGTGGGCAGGCCCCGAGTGGTGATCCTCGACGAGCTGACCACTGGGCTGGATCCGGCGGCGCGACGTCGCATGTGGCGCACCATCGAGCATCTGAAGGCCGACGGAGTCACGATCCTCCTGGTCAGTCACACGATGGAGGAGGTCGAGCGACTCTGCGACCGCATCGTGCTGTTGGATGCGGGCCGGGTGCTCGCCGCCGGCACCCCGGTCGAGTTCATCGAGGGTGCCGGAACCACCACTCTGGACGAGGCCTTCGTCCAGCTCACCGGACACGAGATGGAGACTGCCGAATGACTGCTGGAACCCCCGCTGCCCCCGCCCCGTCCGAGCTGCGTGGTCACCATCCCGGGCCTCGATCCTTCGTCGTCATGGTGATCTCCGAGTCGAAGATGGTGCTGCGCGACACGGCCGGGATGATCGTGCCGATCGGGATGCCCCTGCTGATCCTGCTGACCACCGCCGGTGGCACGGCCGACGTCGAGGTCGGCGGCGGTTTCACTGCTCTGGACGTGGGCGTCCTGCCCATCGTGCTGATCATGGTGCTGTCGATGATCGGGGTGGTCAACATGCCCAGCTTCCTGGCTCACTACCGACACTCCGGCATCCTGAAGCGCATGTCGGTCACCCCGGTGAGTCCCGTGATGGTGCTGGCCGCCCAGGTGCTCGTCTCCGTCCTGCAGTCCGCGCTCGGCATCGGGCTGGCGCTGGGGTTCACCGCCGTCGTGTTCGGCCTCAATCTGCCCTCGAACCTCGTCGCGGCCCTGGGGATCCTGGCGCTGTCTGCGGCCGCGATGTACGCGCTGGGGATGATCGTCGCGGCGGTCTCCCCCACTCCCAACTCCGCGGTGGCGATCGGTCTGGTCGGCTTCCTGGGGCTGGGCGCCCTGGGAGGGATGTTCGGTGGGCGCGAGGCGCTTCCCGAGCGGCTCGCCGTGGTCGGGGACCATCTGCCGTTCGGCGCCGGGGTGCAGGCGCTCCAGCGGGCATGGGTGGGAGCGCCGATGGAGATGGCTTCGCTGTCATCCCTGCTCGCCGCAGTGGTGGCTGGGGTGGTGGTCTCCGCACTGCTCTTCCGCTGGGAGTGATCGACGAACTGCGAGCCTGCGAGGGAAGGAGAGCGACCGATCACGCAGGGAGTGATCGACGAACTGCGAACCTGCGAGCGCCGTGCGGCCGGGCGCAGGGGTTGCTGGAAAAGGATCGGGGTCCATCACTCTGTCCGGATCCCGCTGGCGCGGCAGGCTGCAGAGGGGTTCACTGGAGGTATGGAGATGCTCACGGACGACCAGCGCTATGCGGCGATCGCCGCGCGCGATGCGCGGTTCGACGGTGTGTTCTTCACCTGCGTGCGCTCCACCGGGATCTTCTGCCGTCCCTCGTGCCCCTCGCGCACACCGCGCCGGGACCGGGTGGAGTTCACCCCCAGCGCCGCCGCGGCGGTCGAGCGTGGCTACCGGGCGTGCAAGCGCTGTGGGCCGCTCACCCCTCCGGGCGCCGACTCCGACGATCCTGCGGGTGAGCTCGCGCACCGGGCGCTCGCGCTCATCCACGCCGGCGCGCTGGACGCCGGACTGGACGGGAGCACGACCGTGAGCGAGCTCGCCGACCAGCTGCACGTCACCGAGCGGACCCTGCACCGGGCGTTGGTGGCCCGCACCGGCACCGGGG
The DNA here is from genome assembly GCF_052095815.1 of Brachybacterium sp. Taxonomy (NCBI): domain Bacteria; kingdom Bacillati; phylum Actinomycetota; class Actinomycetes; order Micrococcales; family Dermabacteraceae; genus Brachybacterium; species Brachybacterium sp. Next base: position 6,124 of record NZ_JBQDLF010000021.1, read on the forward strand.
CGGTCGCGCATGCCCGCATGGCCCGGGCCCGCCGCGCCCATGCGCTGCTGCGCTCGACCAGCTGGCCGATGGGCGATATCGCGACAGCGGCCGGTTTCGGCAGCGAGCGCCAGCTGCACGAGACCGTCCGCCGGATCTTCGGCCGGGCCCCGTCGGCGATCCGTGAGCTCGCCGCACCTCGGCGCGGAACCGGGGGCGCGATGGGCGCCGCTCGCGCAGACGGCGTCGGAGACGAGGGTCGCGCGGACAGCATCGCCGTGGTCCACGCCGACCTGGCCGTGCGCCGCCCCTTCCATGGAGCCGGACTGGCGAGCTGGTTCGCAACCCGGGCGATCCCCGGGGTCGAGCACGTCGAGGACCTCGTCTGGACGCGTGCCGTGGCCCTCCCCCATGGGCCCGCAGTCCTGCAGGTCGACCTCGGAGCGGAAGAGGGACTACTGCCGCTGACTGCACGGCTGACGGACCTGCGCGACTATGCCGCCGCCGTCGCCCTGGCTCGGCGGATGCTGGACCTGGATGCGGACCCGCATGGCATCGATGCCGGCCTGCGGGCCGCGATGCCTGCTCTGGCCCCTCTCCTCGACGCGCGCCCGGGAGTGCGGATCCCCGGCACGCCGAGCCTCTCCGAGGCGCTGATGTGGGCGATCGTCGGTCAGCAGATCAGCACTGCCCGCGCCCGGGCTCTGATCGAGAGCGCCACCGATCTCGCCGGAGCCGAGCTGCCCGCGTCGCTGCACACCGGGCACGTCCACCGGCTCTCGGTGTCACCGGGCGAGGCCGGTGCCCGCGCCGAGGAATGGTTCCGGGGGCCCGGCGCACGCCGCCGCACCCTGGCCGGCGCGCTCACCGACCCACCGGATCCGCACCTCCCCCTGCCCGAGCTGCGCAACAGGCTGCTGGCCATGCCCGGGATCGGTCCCTGGACCGCCGATTACGCCCTGCTGCGCGGAGCCCGCGCGATCGATGTGGCACCGCAGCGGGACGTCGCCCTGCTCGCCGTCGCCCGTGCCCTCGAGCTGGCCGAGGACTTCCCCGCGCTCGATGCCGCTCTGCTCGCCGCCTCCCCCTGGCGCAGCTATGCGGTGATGCACCTGTGGCATCACCGTGACGACCTCCCTGCAGAACTCCGAACCCTTCGGAAGGACCGCTCATGACCACCACCCCGCTCCGCCCCGGCCGCTCCCATCGCCTCGTCGGGACCCGACTCGGCACCTACCTGCTGGCGGCAGACGCCGACGGACTCGTCGGCGTCTGGCGTCAGGACCAGAAGCACTTCCCTGCAGCGGCTCGGCTCGGCGCGGTCGCCGAGGCCCCCCACCCCGTGCTCGACGAGGCGGAGGCCCAGCTCCTCGCCTACCTCGCCGGGGACCGGGAGGAGTTCACGCTGCCGCTGGCCCCCGAGGGCACCGAGTTCCAACGGGCCGTCTGGGCGCACCTGGCCTCGATCCCCCGTGGCACCACCGCGACCTATGGGCAGATCGCCCGCGCCCTGGAACGGCCGCGTGCGGCCCAGGCCGTCGGTGCCGCCGTCGGCTCCAATCCGCTGTCGATCGTGGTGCCGTGCCATCGGGTGGTGGGCAGCACCGGGGCGATGACCGGATACGCAGGCGGGATAGAGACCAAACAGGCACTGCTGCTCCTCGAGGGCGCACTGCTCGCGTGACACCATGGGCCGATGACCGCGTCTGCTCCGTTCGAGCCCACCCGACAGCCGTTCCGCTTCCCCGTCGCCGCGCGCTACGCGGGCATGGAGTCCTCTCCGCTGAAGGACATCTTCGCCCTCGCCGCCCGCAAGGACATCGTCTCCTTCGCCGGCGGGATCCCGGATCCGGCGCTGTTCGCGCTCGAGGACGTCACCGCCTGCTACGACTGGGTGCTCTCCCACCAGGGCCACCGGGCGCTGCAGTACGGGGTGAGCGAGGGAGAGGTCGAGCTGCGCGAGCAGGCCGCACGCCGTCTCTCCCGTGATCTCCCGACCGACGCCTCCCAGATCCGGGTCACCTCGGGCTCCCAGGAGGGATTGTTCGTCATCGCCCAGGCCCTGCTCGAGCCCGGTGACGTGGTGCTGGTCGAGTCCCCCACCTATCTCGCGGCGGTGCAGGCCTTCGCTGTTCATGGCGCACGCATGATCGGGGTCGACACCGACGATGACGGGGTGATCCCGGAAGCGCTCGAGGAGGCCATCCGCACCCACCATCCGCGGATGGTCTACCTGATCCCGTCCTTCCAGAACCCCACCGGGCGCACCATGCCGGTGGCGCGTCGGCAGGCGGTGGCCGACGTGCTGCTGCGCACCGACGTGCCGCTGATCGAGGACGACCCCTACGGCGCGCTGAGCTTCACCGGCAGCACCTGGGCGCCGATCGCGTCCCTGCCCGGGATGAGCGAGCGCACGATCCTGCTGAACTCGATGAGCAAGCTGATGAGCCCCGGCGTGCGGATCGGGTGGATGCGTGCGGAGGGCCCGATCCTGGACACCCTCGCGGTCGCCAAGGCCGCGATCTCCATGCAGTCCTCCGTGGTGGACCAGCTGACGGTGGCGCGATATCTCGAGACCGCCGATCTCGACGCCCATGTCGCGACGGTCAGCGCGGTCTACCGCGAGCGTCGCGACGCGATGACGGCGGCGATCACCCCGGTGCTCCCGGACGGCGCGCACCTGACCCGACCCGAGGGCGGGATGTTCCTGTGGGCCGCGCTCGGCGAGGGATACGACGCCCAGCGCATGCTCGCCGAGGCGGTCGCGGCAGGCGTCGCCTATCTGCCCGGCTGGTCCTTCTTCGCCGACAACGCCGACCGCTCCACGATGCGGCTGAGCTTCGTCACCCACTCCCCCGCAGTCATCGAGGAGGCCATCGGCCGCCTCGGCGAGGTCATCGCGAAGCACACCCGCGGCTGATCGGGACTGCAGGCTTCTGCCAGAGCAGCGTCACCCGGAAGCCCTCACGCCTGCGGATCCGGACTCCGGGGAGCACCCGGCCGGCGCGCTCCCTCAGCTCGTCGAGCGACCAGGCCGGATCGGCCACCGGGACCGCGGCCGCGGGATCCGGACCGCGCGCCGGGCGCGGGTGCTTCACCAGGCCGATCAGTGGATTGGTGACGGCGCTCCCGAGGTCCCACAGCTGGTCGAGCGTGGTCACCGGCATCGTCAGGGTGACCACGAGCAGCCTGCCCCCGGGGCGCAGCAGGATCTTCGCCTGGTTCAGCGCCTGGTCGAGATCCATGTGATGCAGCGACGCGACCATCGTGATCGCGTCGTAGCACCCCGCGTGCTCAGGCCAGGCGGCATGCTCGGCGAGGGTGCGACGATGGATCCGCGCCTGCGGGATCGGCGCGACCTCGGACGCGGCGAGGCGCGCCATCTCCGGATCGGGGTCGATCCCGTCCACCCGACCACCGGGCCCGATCACGCCGGCGAGCGCCGTGATCAGATCCCCGCGCCCGCAGCCGACGTCCAGCGCCGTGGTGGCGGCGGCAGGCACGGAACGCAGGATCCAGCGGTGGAAGTGCGCGTTGTGGTTCCAGGGGTGGCGTGCGTTCAGCACCGTCAGCCGCCGACCCAGCCAGCGGATCAGCGGATTCTCGGTGGTCCGCACATTCCACGGGGTGCTCGTCATCGCCGCAGCTCCTCAGAGTCTCAAGTTCACAAGCGTCTCAGCGCCTCAGCGCCTCAGCATCTCAGCGTCGCAGTGCCCGCATGCGAGTCCAGGCCATGAGCGCCATCGCGGCGGTGAGGATCGCCGCGCCGCCCAGCAGCCAGGGCGGGCCGAGCAGTCCGAGACCGGCGAGCACCGCACCGGAGAGCACGGCGAGCAGTATCGCATCGGACTGCCAGGCCAGCATCGGGATCACCGCCATGTCCCCCTGCGGCGTGGGCATCGGGGTGATCAGGCCCAGCGGCATCGGGCCCTTCGCAGCGTCCCGCGCCCGGCCGACGATCATCACCGGCGCCAGGGCCGCGGGCAGGATGACCATCTCGACTGCTGTGAGCCCCTCGCCGGCCGCCAGCATCGTGGTGGCTCCGCCGAGTGTCGCGAGCACGCTCAGCAGCAGTGCCGGCGCGACGGAATGCAGGAGCACCTGGACGGCGGCCGACTGGCCGAACAGCGTGGGCGCCCCGAGGGTATGGACACCGTGACGGATCCCGTCGACCAGGGTGCCACCGGCGCCCCAGAGCGCCGCACTTCCCAGCACCACCGCACCCCAGGCGAGCGGGCCGGTGAGCAGGGTGGAGCCGGCGAGCGCTGCGGCCGCCAGCAACGCCACCACCACTCCCGCGACAAGCCGTTCCGGGCTGCGCAGCCACGTCACCACATCTCGTCTGGCGTACAGCAGCACCAGCGGCCGCGATCCGATCGCAGGCAGGCGCCGTCCGGCCGACGGCGGGAGCTGGAGCATCCCGGCGGCACCAGCCACGTCCCCGGTGGTGACGATCGTGGTGGTCGATGCCCACCGCTGGCTCTGCTCTCGCAGCACGCTTCCCCGCAGCCTGTCCAGCTGCGAGAAGCCCGCCGCGGTGGCGATGACCCCCGCTCCCAGCAGGAGCAGCGCCCAGATCTTCGGCCGGGTCTCCGTCACCGGGTAGGCGCCGCCGAGCCCCGGCGCGTGGGGCAGCGCCGTGCAGAGCGCGGCCGCTACCAGCAGCACGCCTGCCAGGAGCCGTCGATGCATTGTCCCGAGCAGCTCGCCGCCGAGCCAGGCCGCACCGAGCAGCAGGCCGGTGCCGACTCCAGCGACCACGAACCATGCGCCACCTGCTCCCGTGGCGGCGCCGTCGGTCACCAGGGTCGCCGCGATCAGGGAGGTCACGATGACGATGCCGAGAGCTGGCACCAGCAGCGCCCGAGCGAGCGGCCGCCAGAGGACGTCTCGTCGGCGGATCCCACTGGCGGCGAGGGTCGCGGTGAAGAAGGGCGCGATCAGCGCCGGACCGCGCACGGCGCCGAGCATCACCATCACGCTCGCCGCGGCGAGCGACACGGTCGTGGTGACCTGCGGGGCGAGGGGGTGCAGCAGCGCGGGGAGCACATCGGGCCGGGCCAGGAACGTTCCCGACATCTGCAGGACGGGTGCGGCGAACACCAGCACGCTCAGTGCCACCACGTAGAGCAGGTACAGCAGATCGGCGCGGGTCCGGGCCTGGCTGCGCTGCGCCCAGACCTCGCGGACGGCGCTGAGATCCCCGGTCACGGAGCGTCCTCCAGGTGGAGGCGGTGATCGGCGAGCGCCTCGAGCATCCGGGGATGGTGAGTGGCCATCACCACGGCCGTTCCCGCGTCGACGCGGGCACGGATCGCATCGATCACCAGCTCCAGCCGGTCGGCATCCAGTCGCTGCTCGGGCTCATCCAGCAGCAGCACCTGGGCCGGCCGCGCGAAGGTCAGCGCGAGGGACACCAGCTGCGTCTGCCCGCTGGAGAGCTCATGCGGGAATCGGCGTCCCAGCGGCGTGATCGCCAGCTCCTCGAGCAGCGCCTGGGCCTGCTCGGCCCCGGCGGCCGCGGGCGTCCCCCAGGTGGCGGCGATGAACTGGAGGTGTTCGGCGACGGTGAGGTCCCGGGCCGTCTGCGGCGGGCCGATCAGTGCGCCGAGAGCGGTGCGGAAGGTGCGGTCGCGATCATCCGGTGTCCGCCCGGCGATCTGCACCGTGCCCGCAGTGGGCTCGAGCAGGCCGGCGAGCACCCGCAGCAGCGTGGTCTTGCCGGAGCCGTTGGCACCGGTCAGTGCCAGCACCTCTCCGGCCTGCACGCTCCCGGTGGCCTCGAGCAGGAGCACGTTGCCGTCGAGCACCACCCCGATGTCCTCGAAGCGGACGAGCTCGCGCTCGGTGGAGGATGCTGCGGAGCCGGGGACCATATCCCTATCGAACCGCATCACGACCCGCAGGAGCCTCCGACTTCCGTCTCGAACAGACCGTCGCGATGACCCAGCTCCGACGTGACGCTGATGCGGCTCCGACACGCTGTCGACGCGATGCCGATGGTCTACCGATGATCTGCCGATGTGATGTAGGTGGAGACGTCACGCTCTGGATATTTTGTCAGATCCGTGAGAGAATGAACTGCTCCGTCGTAGGTGCCGTCACCCTGTTCCTGCAGGTCGAGCGGCACTCGAGCCACTTCGTCACCCCCGCGTCCCGGGCCCTGTCCGGGACCGCACGATGCCGGACGTGGCCGCCTCGACCCCACCAGGGCCGCGGTACCGCCGGTGCGCAGGTCCACAGAGGAGGAACCCCTTGTCCGTTGCCGAAGCGTCTGACGTCACCGCCGCCCCGAACGCCGGAGAAGTGCTCACACATCCCGTCCACGGACCGGTGCGCGTCGTCTCCACCTCCACCCGCGCCGTCCGCGGCGTCGAGCGTGAATATGTCGATCTCGTGGTCATCGGTGACGAGATGCGCATCTCCGTGCCCTCCGGCGGCAAGGACGTCATCGGACTGCGTGCGCTCCTGGTCGAGAAGGAGATCGTCACGATGATCAAGCAGCTCGGCGAGCCCATCGAGCCGCCGGAGAAGAAGGCGTCCTGGGCTCACCGCATCAAGTCGCTCCAGATGCAGCTCCAGACCGGTCGTCTCACCGACCGCATCGAGGTCATCCGCAACATCGTCCGTGACTCGGGCGGCGTCCCCTCGAGCCTCGCGGAGCGCAACCTGCTCAAGCAGGCCATCGACCCGCTGGCCTCCGAGATCGCGATCGCCCGCTCGATCCCTCGTGAGGATGCCCAGGTGCTGCTGCACAGCACGGCCGAGAACGCCCTGGTGCCCGCCGCCGCCTGAGCTCCTGGCTCCAGCTGATCTCCTGGCTCCGGCTTCGTCGGTGTCCACGCTGCCCCGCCTCACCTCCTCCGGGTCCCCCCGGAGGGTGTGACGCGGGGCAGTATTCGTGTCAGCCAGATTCCCCCTGCGACGCAGATCGCTCCGGTCGCCGCTCCGGCGATGGCCACCGGGGCGACCAGCGTGACGCCGGTGACGATCAGCGGCGCCGCCAGGCGTCCCGCCCCCAGCATCGTGTTCCACCAGGCGAGGTAGGTCGCACGGTCATACACCGGGGAGACGTCGATGCCGAGGGTCATCACGAGCCCCGAGCCCAGGCCGTTTCCCAGACCGATCAGCAGGCTGGGCACGAGGAGCGCCACCAGTGCGAGCCCTGGACCCTGCCCCTGCAGGACGATGCCGAGCACGGCCAGCAGCAGGAAGCCGGCACCCATCAGCAGCGCGCAGGGGACGGCGACCGCAGCGCGGCCGAAACGATCCATGAGGCTGCCTGCGGGGATCACCAGCAGGATCTCGAGCGCCGCGCTGACCCCGAAGACGATCGAGATCCACACCGGGTCCAGCCCGAGCGAATCGCCGAGCAGCGGCACGATCACCGGCCGGTTCACGCGCGCCATCATCACCGGGGAGATGCCGAGACCCACGGCGATCATGCGGCGCAGCACGGCACGATCCAGCCGGCCGCGTGCCTGGCTGCGCGGCCGTCGCTCGCTGCGGCGGCCGCGCGCGGGGGCCGGTCCCGCCTCCCCCGGAGGGAGGAAGAGCGCGATCATCACGGTGCCGGCTGCGGCGGTGACGGCGAACAGCAGGAAGACCCAGGCCATCGAGCCCACTGCCATCACCACCGCACCGAGCAGAGGGCCGATCACCTCTCCCAGGCGGATCACCCCGCCGAACAGGGTCATCCCGCGAGCACGCATCGCCGGCGGCAGCGCGGTGCCGAGATAGAACTGGCGCCCGAACTGCCAGACCTGCGTGCTCGCCGCCATCACCAGCAGGACCCCGATCAGCAGCAGGCGATGCGTGAGGTCGCCGCCCCCGCCCAGTGCGGGGTCGAGCATCAGATACGCGGCCAGGTTCGCGGCCACCAGCACGACACCGGTGATCACCAGTGCGCGACGAGCCCCGATCCGCGAGATCAGTCGACCTGCCGGGATGGGGCCGAAGAAGGAGGTGAGCCCGAAGATCATCGACAGCGCGGCCGCCTGCGGGATGCTGAACCCGAGGTCGCGGGCGATCAGCGGCACCACGGGCATCAGCGCCGCGAGACCCGTGAACTCCAGCAGGCTCGGCGCGTACACCGACGGGGTGAGCGAGCGGAGCACCTGCGCCGGGGTGCGCGGGTCCCGAGGGCGGGAGCTCGGCGCAGGTGTGGTCACCGGCCGAGTCTGTCACCCGATAGTGAGCCTGGGCAAAGAGCTCCGGGGTGCGGACGTCACGGACAGCGCGAGCACCCCGGGAGTGGGCAGCCGCAGGGCCTCAGGAACCCAGCAAGGGCTCAGAGTTCCAGGAGGGGCTCAGACTTCCAGCAGGGAGCTCAGGTGCCCAAAGAAGTGCCGGTGGTCGCCGCCTCGCCGCGACGTGCGACGCCCTCGTCGACTCCGGCCGCGACGGCTTCGGCAGCCCAGCGCACCGACCAGGCCCGCAGATACGCAGCTGCCTGAGGACCTCGCCGCCACTCCGGGGTGGGGGTGGGCACCGAGCCCAGGCAGCTGGAGCGCCAGCCGTCGGTCTCGGCGGCGAGCGCGAGCAGCGCGAGCTCCCAGCCGATGGCGAGGGCGCCGGGGCCGGTCCGTTCGAACTCCTCGACGTCGACCAGCGCGGTGTGGCGCAGATGCAGCAGCGTGGTGCCGTCGTCTTCCGGATCGAGCCTGATCAGCAGCGGGTCCTCGCCGCTGGACGATGTCCAGGACAAGGTGAGCCGGTGGGGCGCCTCGACCTCGAGGATCCGTCCATGCACTCCGCCCGGCGCAGTGAAGCTCCCACCCTCATGCAGCTCGCCGGCGACCGGCCCGAACCATCGCGCGAGCTCTCCGGGTCTGGTGAGCAGCGGCCACAGCTGGGCGGGGGCACGGTCGAGATTCGTGGTCAGGGTGAGCACAGCGCGGACCAGAGGGTGGCCCTGGTGGCTGGTCCGCTCATCGATCTCGAGCGCGCGGCGCACTGCGCCGACCACGGACAGCGACTCCGTGACAGTCATCTTCTCCTCGAAGGGTCTCAAGCCGCTCCGCACCGGCGCCGAAGCGCGGGAGCGGACTCTCGCAGGGTAGCCCACGCCCCGGCTCCCATGCCACGCCCTGGCGATAGCCTCATACCGAGCCCGGTCCGCACCCAGGTCCACAGGGACCGCCGTAGCATGTTCGGCGTGACTGCTGCGCGTACCTTCCGACCGGCCGACTACACGGCACATCTCTTCGATCTCGACGGGGTCATCACCCCGACGGCCGAGGTGCACATGCGCGCCTGGGCAGACATGTTCAGTCGATTCCTCACCTCTCGCGGCATCGACGAGCCGTACACCGACGCCGACTACTTCGCCCATGTCGACGGGCGCCCCCGCTACGACGGCGTGCGCACCTTCCTCAGCTCCCGGGGGATCACCCTGGAAGAGGGCATCGACGATGATCCCGGCGTCCAGGATCCCGGTGCGGAGACCGTGCGCGGGCTCGGCAACCGCAAGAACGACCTGGTGCTCTCGCTGCTGCGGGCCGACGGCGTGGCGCCCTATCCCGGGACCGTCACCTACCTCGATGCCCTGCCCCCGACCGCGCGGCTGGCGATCGTCTCCTCCTCCCGCAACGCGGAGGAGGTGCTGAGCGGAGCGGGACTGCTGGACCGCTTCGAGCACATCGTCGATGGCAACGTCGCGACCCGCGAGGGACTGCCCGGCAAGCCGGCACCGGACACCTTCCTCTACGCCGCCCGGCTGCTCGGAGTCGAGCCCGCGGACTCCGTCGTCTACGAGGACGCCGTCTCCGGCGTGCAGGCAGGTGCCTCGGGTGACTTCGGCGCAGTGATCGGTGTCGATCGCGGCGCCGGCGCTGCCGAGCTCGCCGCAGCCGGTGCCACCTTCGCCGTCGCAGACCTGGAGGAGCTCGCATGACCCGCCTGCGCTCGCTGCCCGCCGACCCCGTCGACCGCACCCAGCTCCCACTCGATGAATGGCGCCTGGTCGAGTCCAGGCCCCCTCAGGACCTGGGCCTCGCCGAGACCCTCTTCGCGACCGCCAACGGGTACATGGGGATGCGCGGGACCCCGGAGGAGGGCCGGGACGCAAAGACCCACGGCACCTTCCTCAACGGATTCCACGAGACCTGGCAGATCAACCACGCCGAATCCGCCTTCGGCTTCGCGCGCACCGGTCAGACCATGATCTCGGTGCCCGATTCGTCAGTGCTCAAGCTCTACGTCGACGATGAGCCGCTGCTGCTGTCGATCGCCGATCTCGAGGAGTACGAGCGCTGGATCGATTTCTGCGAGGGGGTGCTGCGCCGGGAGCTGATCTGGCGAACCCCGGCCGGGAAGCGGGTCCGGGTCAGCAGCGCCCGGATGGTCTCCTTCGCGCAGCGGCACCTGGCGGTGATGACGTTGAAGGTGGAGATGCTCGAGGGCTCGGCCCCGATCGCGATCTCGTCACAGATCATCAACCGCGAGGACTTCCGGGACGACTTCGGCAAGGGTCTCGTGGGCGGAGCGGTCACGGACAAGGCCGACCCACGGCGCACCACCGACTTCACCCATCGGGTGCTCGAGCCGCTGCAGGACTGGCACAGCGAGCGCCGGATGCTGATGGGGTACCGGGTCGCCAACTCGGGGATGACGATGGCCGTCGGCGCGGACCACCAGGTGGAGTCCGATGCGGAGGTGACCCAGCTCGTGGACACCTCCGCGGATCTCGGCCGCCAGGTCGTGCGCGCCCATCTGGAGGAGGGACAGTCGCTGACCGTCCGCAAAGCAGTCACCTACCATTCCTCGCGCTCCGTCCCCCACCGCGAGCTGTTCGACCGCTGCCGGCGCACTCTGGATCGGGTCCGCGAGAGCGGCTTCGAGGTGCAGTTCGCTGAGCAGCAGGCATACCTCGACGACTTCTGGCTGCGCTCTGACGTGCAGCTGCCCGGGCAGCCCGCGGCGCAGCAGGCGACCCGCTGGTGCCTGTTCCAGCTGGCCCAGGCCGCCGCCCGCTCCGATCAGTGGGGCATCCCGGCCAAGGGCGTCACCGGCTCGGGGTACGAGGGGCATTACTTCTGGGACAGCGAGATCTATGTGGTCCCGTTCCTGACCTTCACCCAGCCCCGGTGGGCGCGCAATGCCCTGCGCTTCCGCACCAACCTGCTGCCCAAGGCCCGCGAACGTGCTCGGGAGCTGAACCAGCGCGGAGCGCTGTATCCCTGGCGCACGATCAACGGCGATGAGGCCTCGGCCTATTACGCCGCCGGCACCGCGCAGTACCACATCGATGCCGACGTCGCGTATGCCTTCGCCCAGTACGCCGATGTGACCGGCGATCTCGACTTCCAGCATCGCGACGGGGTCCCGGTGCTGGTGGAGACCGCGCGGATGTGGGCTGATCTCGGGTTCTGGCGGATGACCGCCGATGGCGCAGCGAGCTTCCACATCAACGGCGTGACCGGCCCCGACGAGTACACCACTGTGGTGAACAACAACATGTTCACCAACGTCATGGCCCGCTTCAACCTCCGGCGTGCCGCGCGGGCGGTGCGCGAGCTGCGCGCTGCGGACGACAGCGCCTACGAGAGCATGCGCGTCGAGCTCGAGCTGGACGAGATGGAGCTCGAGCAGTGGGAGGCCTGCGCGGACGGCATGCATGTCGCCAAGGACGAGTCGCTGGGGATCCATCTGCAGGAGGACCGCTTCCTCGAGCGGGAGATCTGGGACCTCTCGAGCACCTCGGACGAGGCCTTCCCGCTGCTGCTGAACTACCACCCGCTGGTGATCTACCGCTTCCAGGTGCTCAAGCAGGCAGATGTCGTGCTGGCGCTGTTCCTGCGCGGGAGCGAGTTCACCGCCGAGGAGAAGCGCGCGGACTTCGAGTACTACGATCCGATCACCACCGGGGACTCCTCGCTCTCGGCGGTGGTGCAATCGATCATGGCGGCAGAGGTCGGCCATCAGAAGGCCGCACTGGACTACTTCCGTGCCGGACTCTTCGTGGATCTCGCCAACCTCCACCACAACACGGCCGACGGGGTGCACATCGCCTCCGCGGGCGGGGTCTGGAACGCGCTCGTGCACGGCTTCGGCGGGATGCGGCACGACGACGGCCAGGTGTCCTTCGACCCGCGGCTGCCCACCGACTGGCCGGAGCTGTCGTACCCGCTCACGGTGCGGGGCTCCCGGTTCCGGGTCCGCCTGGTGCGCGAGGAGATCTCCTTCACGCTCGAGAGCGGCGATGAGGTCGAGGTCACGGTGCGCGGCGAACGGGTCACGGTCGATGCGGGGGGCGTCACGGTGCCGCTCGTGGATCAGGGGCCGTTGCTCGATGATTCCGTGCTGGCCAGGCCCGTCGGGCTGGGCGATGAGCGCGCCGACGGCTCGATCATGACCTCTCACGTCCCCGGCGATCCCGACGATCCCTGGGAGTACCCGGTCGCCAGTGACCCTGACGACATCATCGACGAGAGCTGATCGGCGAGCTGACCGGCCGGGCCGCGGAGAACCTGGTGGAATAGGCTCGATCAGCGCCCATCCTCGGCGCACAGACCCTGAGCCCGGAGCAGCACGGTGACCTCTTCACGACCGCGACGCATCAAGCCGGTGGTCGAGCTGTCCCGACCCCGGCTGAGCGTCCTGCACGTCCTGAACCGGGTGCGGATGCGGATGCTCGACATCCAGGTCTGGGACGTCGCGGGCACGATGACGTTCTATCTGGTGCTCTCGCTGTTCCCGGGCGCGGTCGCAGTGGTCTCGATGATGTCGCTGATCGGGATCGAGGCGGAGACGCTCACTGCGCTGTCCGGAATGATCACCGAGATCTTCCCGACCCTGGACCCCCGCCCCTTCCTGAGCGCGATCCAGGCGGTGTCCTCCACCAGCGGCGGTCTGCTGGGCCTGCTGCTGGGCACGGCCGGCTCGCTGGTCTCCGCCTCGAACGGGGTCGCGGCCTTCCACCGCGCCCTGCATCGCGTGTATGACACCCGCGAAGGGCGTCCCTTCCTCCTGTTCCGCACCATCGTGTTCGGCGAGACCATGCTGATCGTGTCCGTGGTGCTGCTGGCCATCGGCATGATCATCGTGGGCGGCGAGGCCTCGCAGCGCATCGGCGAGTTCGTGGGCATCCCGCGGATCGCCTTCGCAGCCTGGAACCTCGTGAAGTGGCCGATCTTGCTGGTCATCCTCATCATCGGGGTGTCCATGGCGTACTACCTGTTCCCCAACGTGCGCCTTCCCCGCTACCGGCTGATGACGCTCGGTTCGACCGTGAGCGTGCTGGTGCTGTTCGGCACCGCGCTGATCGCCGGCCAGCTGATGGTCTACGCCACCCGCTTCGCGGAGATCCTCACCGCCCTGAACGGGCTGATCGCGATCCTGCTGCTGATGTGGATCTCGAACATCGTGGTGATCTCCGGAGCGGCGCTGGACGCCGAATTCCTGCGAGCACGCCAGATCGCCAGCGGCCTGGATGCCTGGCACCGCATCGTGCTCGACCCCCACGCCACGCACACCCTCGACTTCCTCGCCGCGGACGCGGTGCGGGCGGAGGAGCTCGGCCGCGTGGTCGCCGAGGCGGCCCGTGACGGAGAGCCGCTGCGCCGGGAGCGAGGACCGTGGATCGTCGACGCCCGCAATCCGCTGGCCGTCAACCCGCCCGCGCGCCACCGCATCACCAGCACCCCCCTCCCTCCCGCACAGGGCGGGCCCACTGATCCCCCGCACACAGGAGAACTCTCCGCATGACCGTCCGCCCGATCACCATCGTCGGCCACCGCGCCCTCTCGCAGCGCACCCGGCGGGTCCGCGAGGTCACCTCCGAGCTTCGCGCCCTGGTCGCTGACATGTTCGAGACCAACGATGCAGCCAGCGGTGCCGGGCTCGCCGCGCCGCAGGTCGGCTCGCGCTGGCGCCTGTTCGTGTACTCGTGCCCGGATGCCGGCGGAACCCTGCGGCGCGGGGTGGTCATCAATCCCGTGCTGGAACGCTTCGGCGGGATCGAGCTCGACGAGGAGACCCTCGAGGGCTGCCTCTCAGTCCCCGGCGAGGGCTTCCCCACCGCCCGCCACCGCGGGGCACGCGTGACCGGCATCGATCTGGAGGGTGCCGAGGTCGTGGTGGAGGACGAGGGCGGGGTGCTCGCCCGCGCCCTCCAGCACGAGGTCGACCACCTCGAAGGATCGCTGTACCTGGACCGCCTCTCTCCTGCCCGCAAGCGGGAGGCGCTGGACGCGGTGCGGGAGCGAGGCTGGCGCACCCACGGCATCCTCACCTGGGACCCGCGTGAGCTCGAGGCCGCTGACGTCTGATCTCGCACGGCGCAGCACCGTCACCGCGGTCACACCGACCCTCCGTGCAGTGCCGTCGCCCAGCTCGGCTCGCTATCCTGGCGCCATGGAACGCCCGTGCCTCTCCCGTCGTCATGCCCTGCTGCTCCCTGCCACTGCGGCCGGGCTGGGAGGGCTCGCGGCCTGCGGGCCCGAGGATGAGGGCTTCGGCACCGCCGCGCCGCTGCGCGCGGAGGACGGCACGATCTCGCTCGAGGACGTGCCCGAGAACGCCAGCACCCTGGTGAACTTCGGTGGCAAGGAGCCGTTCGTGCTGCTGGTGCGCGGCGCCGGCGAGGACATCGCTGGCTACTCCGGCTACTGCACCCACAACGGCTGCGCGCTGCGCCAGGAGGAGAAGGAGCTCGACTGCCCCTGCCACGGCTCCCGCTTCGATGCCACGACCGGTGACGTGCTGGTGGGCCCCGCCACCCGCCACCTCCCCGAGGTCGCCGTGGTGGTCGAGGACGGTCAGATCCGCCGTGAGCAGTGACGTGAGCAGTGATCCGTCGATGACAGCGAGCCAGGAGAAGACGCATCGCGATGTCGTCTCCTTCGTGCGGCGCGGGGAACGACTGACCCAGGGTCGCCAGAACGCCTGGGACCGCCTCTCCCCCTTCTACGTCATCGACCCGCCGCGCGGACATCGCGACACCCTGCCCGCCGAGGGGACCCGCCTGGATCCCGCAGCGGTCTTCGGCCGGAAGGCCGAGCTCGTGGTCGAGGTCGGCAGCGGCACCGGCGAGAACATCGTCGCCGCCGCCCTCGCCCATCCCGAACGTGATCACCTCGGAGCCGAGGTGTACCTGCCCGGGCTCGCCCAGACGCTGAGCCGGGTGGAGCGTTCGGGAAGTCCCCAGAACCTGCGGATGCTGCCGCTGGATGCGCAGCGGGCGCTGCCCGCGATGCTGCCCGAGGGCTCGATCGACCAGCTCTGGGTGTACTTCGCCGATCCCTGGCCCAAACAGCGTCACCACAAGCGCAGGCTGATCAACCCGCCGTTCCTGGACGCGGTGCTGCCGCTGCTGGCCGACGGTGCGACATTCCGCCTGGCCACCGACTGGGCGCAGTACGCCCACCACATGAGGACCCAGCTGGATCCGCGTCCCGAGCTCGCCCTGCTGCATCCCGAGGGGCTCCGCCCCGAAGGGAGCTCCTCGGACGCGATCCCGGCGAACATCCCGACCACCGGATGGGCGCCACGTTTCGAGGGTCGTGTGAAGACCGGCTTCGAGAGCAAGGGCCGGACCGCGGGACGCCTAATATGGGATCTCGCGTATACCCGGGTGCCTCGGTACCCGGGATAGTACGGCGCCCCGGGCATCGGGGCGTCGTCGGCAGCGTGTCCGCCTCGGCGGCACCGTCTGAGAGGGACACCGAATGAATGACCCCGCCGACGTCGATCTTCCCGCTGACTGGGATGATGACGAGAATCCGCGCACCGATCGGCGCCGCAGCCGACGGGCGGCGCTGATCGCCCTCGGGCTGGTCGCCGTGCTCGTGCTCGGCGTGGGCCTGGTGATCGGCAACTACCTCAACGGGCTCAAGGACTCCTACGAGAAGCGCACCGTGGTGCAGATCACGCGCGGCGCCTCCGACGGAGACCGCCCGGAGGCGATCGAGGGCAGCGGTCGTAACTTCCTGCTGCTGGGCTCGGACAAGCGATCCCCCGAGGACGCCGCCTCCGAGGGCGTGAGCGGGCAGCGCTCGGACGTGATGATGCTGGTGCACATCAGCGATGACAACCAGAGCGTGTACATCACCTCCTTCCCGCGCGACCTCTATGTCGACATCCCCGGCCATGGCAAGGACCGCATCAACGCGGCACTCGCCTTCGGCGGCGTGGGCCTGGCGGTGACCACGGTCGAGAACTACACCGGGGTCCCGATCGACCATGTCGCACTGATCGACTTCGACGGCATCGAGGGCCTGGTCGACACCCTCGGCGGAGTCGACGTGAAGATTCCCCAGACCTTCGAGGCGCAGGGCCACCAGTTCACCGAGGGCACCCAGACCCTCAACGGCGAGGAGGCCCTGGCCTTCGTCCGCGAGCGCAAGCAGTTCGCCGAAGGCGACTTCCAGCGCAACCGCAATCAGCAGGCGGTCCTCAAGGGCATCGCCGACAAGCTGATCAGCGCTGACACGCTGAGCGATCCCGGCAAGCTCGCCGACACCATCGAGAGCATCTCCCCGTATCTCACCACCGACGACGGCCTGAGCGCCGGCGCGATGGTCGAGCTCGGACTCTCCTTGCGATCGGTCCGCAGCGGGGACATGTACTTCCTCTCCGTCCCCCACGCCGGGCCGATCACCACCAGCGGCGGAGCCAGCGTCGTCGGCACGGATGACGAGGCGATGGAGGTGCTGCGCGAGGCCCTGCGCACGGATGACATGGGAACCTATTACGCTCAGCACGCAGGGACGTACTGATCCGCCGGGAGCAGCGTCCCGTACACAGACCATTCGACGCCTGGAGGAAACAGTGGCCAATCCGCTCGTGAGCATCGTCGTCCCCGTGGCAGGAATCGTCGCGGCCACCGTCGGCAACAAGGCCGCAGCCGCTGGCTGGGGCGCCGTCTTCGGGGAGGACGCCCCCACCGTCAAGGCACAGAAGTCTGCGAAGAAGGACGTCGCGAAGCGTCGCAAGCAGGCGAAGAAGGACGGCCTCTCGAAAGCTGAGATCGCGGCGATCAAGGATCCCGAGGACGACCAGCCGCTCTGGAAGATCCTGCTCTGGGCGACCGTCTCCGGGGTCATCCTGCAGGGACTGCGCGTGGCTGCCAAGCGCGGAGCCAAGAGCGGCACGGAGCGCCTGACCTCCCGCCGTCCCCGCCCCAACCGCGGCTGAGCCCCAGCGCGAGCCCGACAACACCTGCTCGCCCGCCAGGCCCAGCCCACCGGGTCAGCCCACCGGGTTCAACCCACCGGGTTCAACCCACCGGGTTCATCCCACCGGGTTCATCCCACCGCGACCTCGACGACGAAGGGCGCCCCGCAGGAACCGGCGGGGCGCCCTTCGTCGTCGTGACTGCCGGCTCAGAACTCCGGGACGTCGACACCTTCGCTGAGCGTGTCGAGCGCGTCTCCGGTCACCAGGAAGCCGATGCGTCGCACCAGGGAGACCGCGTGGTCGCCGATGCGCTCGTAGAACCGGATGAGCAGCGTGAGGTCGATGACCTCGGCGTTGGTGTAGATGTCCTCGCCGCTGCTGGAGATCTGGCGCGAGATCTCGATCATCAGATCGTCGAGCTGATCGTCCTGCTTCTCCACCTGCGCCCCGAGCGCCAGATCACGGCTCTGGATGACCTCGGTCGCCCCCTTGAGAGCAGTCAGCCCGAGCTGAGACATCTTCGCGATCTGCTCGCGGTGCTGCTCCGGGACGGCCGGGTCCGGATGCGTGCGGCGCGCGACCAGCGCGACATGCGCGGCCAGGTCGCCCATCCGCTCGAGCGATGAGCTCATGCGCAGGGACGCGACCAGCAGTCGCAGGTCGGTGGCCACCGGGGACTGCCGAGCCAGCAGCTCGACCGCCTTCGCATCCAGCTCCAGCTGGCGGGCATCGATATGGGGGTCGGCGGTGACGACCCGCTCCGCGAGGGCGAGATCGCCCTCGAGCAGGGCGGTGGTCGCGTCCTCGAGGGCCGTCCCGACCAGCTCGGCCATGTCGACCAGGTCATCGACGATATGCCGCAGGTCGCTCTGGTACGCCTCGCGCATGGTTACTACTCCTCTGTCTGAAGGGACCTTCGCCACCGATGATCGCAATCTCGGGTGAACGGACTGCGGCGGCCGGTGAACGTGAAGCGTAGTCCCCATGAACTCCTGACCTCATTGTCCTTCATGCTGGCTGGGCAGTTCGGGAGAGCGTGGCCGGGGGCCTAGGCTGTACGGGTGCCCCTGTCTGCGCTCCTCGTGCTCGCCGGCGCGATCGGTCTGGTGATCGGCGTCGCCGCGATGCTCGCGCTCGCCTCCCCGCAGCGCCGCCGTGCAGAGCCGTCGACAGCCCCCGGCCAGAACGTCCCCGAGGCCGCGGCCGAGGTCCTCGCGATCCTCTCCTCCGCCTACGTCGTGCTCGACTCCAGCGGTGACGTGCTGCGCGCCTCTCCCCTGGCCTACTCCTACGGCATCGTGCGCGCCTCCGAGGGGGACTACCCGCGCCTGGCCAGCGCCGAGCTGATGGCGCTCGCGGCCGATGTGGGCCGCAACGGCGGGTTCCGCGATGAGCGTCTCAGCCTGCGCCGCTCGTCCCAGGGCGATTCCGATGCCGTGATCGATGTGCGCATCGGGGCCCTCGGCGAGCATGGGGCGCTGCTGCTGGCCGACGATCTCACCCGTGCGGTGCGGGTCGAGGAGACCCGTCGCGACTTCGTGGCCAATGTGTCCCACGAGCTGAAGACCCCCGTCGGCGCCATCACCCTGCTGGCCGAGACGATGGAGGACGCCGCCGAGGACCCGGACGCGGTGCGCCGCTTCGCCGAACGGATGCAGACGGAGTCCCGCAGGCTGTCGCACCTGGTCAAAGAGATCATCGAGCTCTCCCGGGTCCAGGGCGGCTCCGCACTGCCCGACGCCGAGCCTGTCGAGATCGACGAGGTGATCGAGGAGGCGGTGGCGCTGAACCGGAACTTCGGACTGGGCTCGAAGATCGAGGTCAGTGTGGGCGGGACACAGGGGCTGACCGTCTTCGGCTCCCCCGCCATGCTCACCACCGCGCTGTCGAACCTGATCTCCAACGCGATCTCCTACTCCGATCCGCACACCCGGGTCGGGGTGTCCGTGCGCCGTGATCACGGCATGGTCGAGATCTCCGTCAAGGATCAGGGCATCGGCATCTCCAAAGAGAACCTCGAGCGGGTCTTCGAACGCTTCTTCCGCGTCGACCGCGCCCGGTCGCGGGCCACCGGCGGCTCCGGGCTGGGCCTCGCGATCGTCAAGCACATCGCGAGCGACCACGGAGGTGAAGTCCCCGCCTGGTCGATGCCGGGCCAGGGATCGACGTTCACGCTCCGACTGCCGGAGATGGGTCGGACCGAGACCATCACCGTCGGCGCCCGCGCGGTCGATGACCCCCACAGCAGCCCATCCGCCTCGATGACCCGTCATGGGTCGGGAAAGGGACATTGATATGACGCGCATCCTGATCGTGGAGGACGAGGAGTCCTTCTCCGATCCCCTCTCGTACTCGCTGCGGAAGGAGGGCTACGAGGTCGCCGTCGCCGACACCGGCACCGACGGGCTGCGGATCTTCACCGCCCACGGTGCCGACCTGGTTCTCCTGGACCTGATGCTCCCGGGGATGAGCGGCACCGAGGTGTGCCGGGAGATCCGCCGCACCTCGACGGTGCCGGTCATCATGCTCACCGCCAAGGACGACGAGTTCGACAAGGTCCTCGGCCTCGAGCTGGGCGCCGACGACTACGTCACCAAGCCGTACTCCTCGCGAGAGCTGCTGGCCCGGATCAAGGCGGTGCTGCGCCGCGGCCAGGACTCAGCCGAGACGGAGGAGTACACCACCCTGAACGCCGGCGGCATCATGATGGACGTCGAGCGTCACGTGGTGGAGGTGCACGGCACCGAGGTCGCACTGCCGCTCAAGGAGTTCGAGCTGCTGGAGATGCTGCTGCGGAATGTGGACCGGGTGCTCACCCGCGGGCAGCTCATCGACCGGGTGTGGGGTGCCAATTACGTCGGCGACACGAAGACCCTCGATGTGCATGTCAAGCGGCTGCGGGCCAAGATCGAGGATGACCCCAAGAACCCCGTGCACCTGGTGACCGTGCGAGGACTGGGCTACAAGTTCGAGTCCGGCAGCTGACCCTCACCGGGACGACAGCATGCAGAACGCCCCGCAGCCGAGGCTGCGGGGCGTTCTGCATGCTGGATGGTGACAGCGGCGGGTCTCAGCCCCCGGCCGGCTGTTCGAAGTCGTAGTAGCCCAGGCTGGTGTCGAGCGTGGGCAGGGAGATCGTGGTGGTCTCGTCGCCAGCGGTCACATCGAGGTTGAGGATCGTGCCGGTCCCCACGTCGAGCGCACCGACCGGGACCAGCTGCTGGCCCTCGCTGGGGCCGAGCTCGACGACACCGTGCGCGGGGACCTGCACCTGGGCGGAGAAGATGGCACTGCCCTCGGCGCTGCCCTCGACCTCTACCGTGATCTCCTCATCGGAGTAGTTCACAACCGTCGAGGAGAACACCGGGGTGCCATCTTCACCAAGGACCAGCACGGCATTGCGCACGCCGGCGAAGAGGGTGCCGTTCTGCTCGAGATTGGCGTTGGTGCCGTCGGCGGCCTGATAGAACTCATGGGTCTGCACCGGGCTGAAGTACGTGCAGCCGGTGGCCGCGAGCGCCAGGCCCATGGCGGCGGCGGAGAGCACGAGACGGCGGGGACGGCGCACGGAGGACTCCTCTTCGATGCCGGATCGCGGCACAGACGTTCTAGGGACAGCTCTGACAGGTTACCCCACCACAAGCCCCGCGCGGCCCCGGGGCGGCACGGCGTGACCGGGTCGATGCAGGAGAAGCCGGAGGGGCTCTCCTGAGGTTCGCGACCGCCGTTCCCGAGGGCGTACGGCTGGTGAGGCAGGAGCGCCGCACTGTGCCCCAACGGCGATCAGCCCGAGCTGTTGGGCGAGCGCTCCGGCAGGTCAGCGGGCAGGTCGGTGCGCATTTTAGCATGACCCCCCGGTGCTAGACTGGTCGGCGGAAAGGGGACCCACCACATGAATTTTGCTGTCGGCGAGACCGTCGTCTACCCGCACCACGGTGCCGCGCTCATCGAAGAGGTCAAGACCCGCACCATCAAGGGGGAGGATCGCACCTACCTCAAGCTGAAGGTTGCCCAGGGAGATCTGACCATCGAGGTCCCCGCCGACAACGTCGATCTCGTGGGAGTGCGCGACGTGGTGGACAAGGAGGGCCTCGAGGAGGTCTTCGAGGTGCTGCGTCAGCCCTATACGGAGGAACCCACCAACTGGTCGCGCCGCTACAAGGCGAATGTCGAGAAGCTGGCCTCCGGAGACGTCAAGAAGGTGGCCGAGGTCGTTCGTGATCTGTGGCGCCGCGATCAGGATCGCGGGCTCTCCGCCGGTGAGAAGCGGATGCTGTCCAAGGCCCGTCAGATCCTGGTCTCCGAGCTCGCACTCGCGGAGAAGACCGACGAGGCCAGCGCCGAGTCGATCCTCGACGAGGTCCTCGCCTCCTGAGCCCCCTGCCCCCCGTGTCACCCCTCCCGACCGCCGCGACAGTGCGGCCCGTCGTCCTCGCCCTGGCTCCCCCCGCGCCAGGTCTCTCCCGCGGTGCGGCGACACCATGTCTCGAGCTGCTCGGCGGTTCGCGACTGATCAACCGGCTGCTCGGTACCCTCCACGGCCTCGGGCTCCCGATGCCGCTGGTGGTCACCGCCGACGTCGCCGCATCGCAGCTGCGTGCGGCCCTCGATCCCCGCATCCCCGTCGTCTCTGTCGCCGGCGATCGCCGCAACGCTTTGCAGACGGTCCTCGAGCGCACCGACGAGGAGCTGCTGCTGCTGCATGATGCGGAGCGCGCGCTCACCCCGGCCTCTGTCATCACCGAGGTGCTCTCCGCTCTCGAAGCCAGCATCGATGCCGTGGTGCCCGTGATCGCCCTGACCGATTCGGTCAAGGAGGTCCGGCCCGACGGCCTGCGGAACATCGACCGCACCACCCTGGCCGGCTTGCAGAGCCCCCGGCTGCTGCGGCGCGAGCTGCTGGAGAGGGTGCTGGAGCCTGCTGCTCCGGAGAGCATGCCCCGCGCAGGGATCGATCGCGGACGCTTCGACGAGATCCTCGTGGCCCTCGAAGGCGGGGCCGAGGTACGCACCGTGCAGGGCTCTCATTCCGGTTTCGCGGTACTGGACCGACTCACCCTGTGGCAGGCGCAGATCTCCCTGGGCCTGGCCCGGGACACCTCGCACCGGTACGGCATCTCACGACGCGGCTGAGAGGCCACGCAGGGAGGTTCCCCGGGAAATCAGGGCCGTCGCCCGGGCAGGTCGCGCAGACAGTCCGCCCGGCGGCCAAATCGCCCGGCAAAGTCGCGCAGATAGGTCGCGCAGCACCCCGCAGCTCAGCGGCCGCTGCGGCTGCGCCAGACGGTCCGGAACTCCGCGGCCATCCGGCCCGGTTTGGACAGCGTGCGCACCGGCAGGCTCGTGGCGAGCTCCCCGGGGTCACGGCGCAGCCGTCGCATCAGGCGCCGTGGCTTGCTGGAGATCCGCTGGCGGAGATCCGGCAGATAGTCGTCGGACACATCCAGTCTGGTCACGGCTCCGCAGCCGGTGCACTGGATCTGGGACACGAACCTGCCGGCGTAGACGACCACGTGCTCCGCCTCCTGATCGCAGGCGGTGCAGCGCAGGTAGCTCTCCTCGACGTTCATCGGCTCCTCCTCACCCTGTCCTCAAACCTAGCGCGCTGACCACGTCCTGGGCCAGCAGCAGATCCTGGGCGTAGGTGATCTTGAAGTTCGTCTCCTCGCCGCGCACCCAGGTCACCGGGATGTGGGTGTACTCCTCGGCGCAGGAGGCGGTGTCAGTGCCGACGAATCCGTCCCGGGCCGCGGCCTCATAGGCGTCCAGGATCGTGGCGGCGTGGAATCCCTGCGGGGTCTGCACCCTCACCAGGGCGTCCTCTCGCAGATCGGCGCCGGGAGCCAAGGTGTGCCCCGGCCCCGCTGAGGCGATGTCCAGGGCGGGGATGCCCGGAACCGCCCCGCCGCTCTCCCTGGCCGCATGCAGCACTGCTGAGACCAGGCCGTGGGAGACCAGCGGGCGGGCGGCGTCGTGGATCAGCACAGTGTCCACCGCGCCGGAGTCGATGCGGTCCGCCAGATGGCGCAGTGCCAGCAGCTCGGACTCCTGGCGGGTCTCGCCGCCGGTGATGATCTCCAGCGGATGCTCGGTCTCGCGCGAATCCACGAAGCGGGCGTGTTCGAGATCGTCCGGTCGCACTACGAAGACCAAGATGCCTATCCCCTCGACCGCGGCGAGCGTGTTCAGGCCCCAGCCTGCGATGCTGCGACCAGCCAGGGGCAGGAACGCCTTGTTGATGCCGGCGCCCACGCGGGTGCCCGAGCCGCCGGCGAGCACGACTCCGGCCGCCCGCCCGGGCGGACGGGGAGTGCGGAGGCGTCGGGGCTGAGTCACGCTGGCATCGTAGACGGCCGCGGACCTCTCGTGGATCACCCAGCGAGGACGTGACAGAATCGACCCTCGCCGGTGTCTTCCGGTCCTCACCCGACAGCCTCCTCAGATCGTCGGGACGCTGGTCGTCACCCGACCCACAGCTCAGGAGTTCGTATGCTCACCATCGCCATCGTGTGCGGCGCAGGAATCGCTACCTCCGCACTGATCGCGGAGCAGGTGCGGGAGCATCTCACCTCCGGCGGCCGACAGATCCAGGTCGTCCAGGCCACCGTCATGGACCTGCTCTCCCCCGACTTCCGGGCGGACCTCGTGGTCAGCACGGTGGATCTGCCGGACGCCCTGGGCATTCCCCGGGTGTCCGGGATGCCGCTGCTGCTGGGGACCAACCCTCAGGTGACCTACGACGACATCGATCGCCTGCTCGAGCGCATCGCTCCCCGCAGCGCGGGCGGGGAGGACGGCTCCCGATGACCTCGCACCCCTCCCCCCTGCCCCGTGTCGGGACCGGAGTGGATGTCCATGCCTTCGCCTCGGCCGAGTCCGGGCGCGAGCTGTGGGTCGCGGGACTGCGCTGGGACGGGGAAAGAGGCCTGGCCGGCCACTCCGACGCGGACGTCGCCTGCCATGCAGCCTGCGATGCGCTGTTCTCAGCCGCGGGGATCGGTGACCTGGGCACGCACTTCGGTGTCGACCGGCCCGAATGGGAAGGCGCCTCAGGAGTCCGTCTGCTGGAAGAGGCGGCGCGACTGGTGCGTGCGGCCGGCTTCACGATCGGCAACATCTCCGTGCAGATCATCGGCAATCGTCCACGCCTCTCCGGGCGCCGCGACGAAGCGGTCTCGGTGATGAGCGAGGCGGCCGGTGCACCGGTATCCGTCTCCGGCAGCACCACGGACGGTCTCGGGCTGACCGGCCGCGGCGAGGGTGTGGCAGCGATGGCGACGGCGCTGGTCGTCGCCGTCGGGAAGAGTACCTCCGACGACGAGAGAACCTCCGACGAGGAGAGAACAGCATGAGCGAGACGACGCCATTACCGGTGCGCGCCCCGGAGGTCGAGAGCGCCGCAGCACGCCTGGCCCCGGTCCTGCGGCGCACGCCGCTCGAGCTCAGCGAACGGCTGAGCAGGCTGACCGGAGTGCCGGTCTGGCTCAAACGTGAGGACCTCCAGTCCGTGCGCTCCTACAAGCTGCGCGGCGCCTATCTCTTCCTGGACTCGTTGAGCCCGGAGCTCCGGGCCGCCGGGGTGGTGGCCGCGAGCGCAGGCAACCATGCCCAGGGAGTCGCATACGCCTGCCAGGCCCTGGGCATCCACGGCCGCATCTACGTGCCCGGTACCACCCCCCGTCAGAAGCGCGAGCGGATCACTGCGATCGGCGGGGAACTGGTGGAGCTGGTGCTGATCGGGGACACCTTCGACGATGCTGCCGAGGCCGCCGCGGATGACGCGGAGCGCACCGGTGCCACCCAGGTGCCCCCTTTCGACCATCCGGTGATCATGGCCGCGCAGGGGACCGTGGCGCTCGAAGCCGCCGATCAGCTGCGCTCAGAGCACGGTCGCGAGCTCGGCACCATGGTCCTTCCCGTGGGCGGGGGCGGGCTGCTCGGCGGCTGCGGCGCCTGGCTGCGGGAGCGGAGCCCCTCCACCCGGATCATCGGTGTGGAGCCAGCCGGTGCGGTCTCCATGGCCGCTGCGGTCCGCGCCGGCCGTCCGGTCACCCTGCACGAGATGGACCGCTTCGTCGATGGCGCCGCGGTGCGCCGGGTCGGTGCGGGCCCGCTGCAGATGGTGCAGGCCATCACCCCCGAGCTGGTCGCGGTCGAGGAGGGCGCCGTATGCACGGAGATGCTCGAGCTCTACCAGGTCGAGGGGATCATCGCCGAGCCCGCCGGGGCTCTCGCCGCGACGGCGGTGGCCTCTGGCGCGATCGCGCACCTGGGCCGGGCGGGGGCTGGCGCGAATGATCCGGAGGAGGAGACCGGTGACATCGTGGTCGTCGTCTCCGGCGGCAACAACGACGTCTCGCGGTACAACGAGGTCGTCGAGCGCTCCCTCGTGCACGAGGGCCTCAAGCATTACTTCCTGGTGACCTTCCCTCAGGAACCGGGCGCTCTGCGTCGCTTCCTGGACCGCGTGCTGGGGCCGAACGACGACATCGTGCTGTTCGACTACATCAAGCGCAACAACCGCGAGTCGGGGCCGGCCCTGGTGGGCCTCGAGATCGGGAACCGCTCGGACCTCGAGCCGCTGATGGCGCGCATGGCCGCCTCGAACATGGAGATCGAGCGGGTCGATCCGGAGAACCCGATCTACCGCTACCTCACCTGAGAGGCGTCGGCGGCGGGGCAGACGCCCCGCACATACGCGAAGAGCCGAGTCCTGGAAACGCCCCTGGCCTCGGCTCTTCACATGCTGCGGTGAGGGTCAGCCCTCGGTGCAGGCCTCTCAGCCTTCGGAGTACGCCTCGACATCCGGGGTGATCGCCGCCGAACGGGCCTCGACGGCCGAGCGCACGATGTCATCCAGACCGTGCTCGGACTTCCAGCCCAGGGTCTGGGCGATGCGGTCCCCGGAGCAGATCAGGCGAGCCGGGTCCCCGGCTCGTGGTGCGCCGATCTCGGGGATGATCTCGATGCCCTTGGCCCGGGCGATCGCGTCGATCACCTCGAGCACGCTCGATCCCTCGCCGGTGCCGACGTTGAAGGTGCGGTGGGGGCGCTCTTCGCCGCGCAGGTAGTCCAGGGCGGCGATATGTGCATGGGCCAGGTCGAGCACATGCACGTAGTCGCGGACGCAGGTGCCGTCGGGGGTGTCGTAGTCGTCGCCGAACACGATCGGGGTCTTCCCCTGTTCGAGCCGGTCCAGCACGATCGGCACCAGGTTCATCACCGCGGTGTCGGCCAGCTCGGGCCAGCCCGCGCCGGCCACGTTGAAGTACCGCAGGGCGACGGTGCGCATGTCGTGGGCCCGCTCGGCGTCGGCGAGCATCCACTCCCCCACGTACTTGGTCGCGCCGTAGGGGTTGATGGGCTGCGGGGCGAGCTCCTCGGTGACCAGGTCCACGTCCGGCATCCCGTACACCGCGGCGGAGGAGGAGAACACGACGTCGCGCACCTCGGCGCTCGCACAGGCGGAGAGCACGTTGGCGAGCCCGCCGATGTTGTCATGCCAGTACATCTCGGGATTGGCGACGGATTCGCCGACTTGCTTGTGGGCGGCGAAGTGGATCACGGAGTCCGCACCGCTGGCCCGCATCTGGAAGGCGAGCTTCTCGCGCGCGTCCGGGAGCGTCACGTCGAGCTCAATCAGCTCAGCGCCCTCGGTGCGCTGTCGCAGACCTGTGGAGAGGTTGTCGACCACGACCACCTTCTGCCCCTGTTCGAGCAGGAGTCGCACCACATGCGATCCGATATATCCGGCGCCACCGATCACGAGAGTCGT
Source organism: Brachybacterium sp. (assembly GCF_052095815.1). Classification (NCBI taxonomy): domain Bacteria; kingdom Bacillati; phylum Actinomycetota; class Actinomycetes; order Micrococcales; family Dermabacteraceae; genus Brachybacterium; species Brachybacterium sp. Next base: position 32,996 of record NZ_JBQDLF010000021.1, read on the forward strand.
CATGGGCCCAGCCTACCGGCCCGCCGGCGTCGGCCGCCCAGGAACGGTCATCCAGGAATGGCCGGCCGACGCCAGGGCCGGTGCCGCGGTCAGCTCCAGGAGCTGGAGATCGGACGGCCCTCGTTGTAGCCGGCGGCGCCCTGCAGCCCGATCACCGCCCGCTCACGGAACTCCTCGGTGCCCGCTGCTCCCGCATAGGTGAACGAAGAGCGCACCCCGGCAGTGATCTCGTCGAGCAGGTCCTCGACGCCGCCCTTCCCCTCGGTGAGATACATGCGCGAGGTGGAGATGCCCTCCTCGAACAGTCCCTTGCGGGCACGAGCGAAGGCATCTTCATGCGCGGTCCGGTGGGAGACCGCACGCTTGGAAGCCATGCCGAAGGACTCCTTGTAGCGTCCGCCGGCCTCGTCGGTGCGCATCTGGCCGGGAGACTCATAGGTCCCCGCGAACCAGGAGCCGATCATCACGTTGGACGCCCCGGCGGCCAGCGCGAGCGCGACGTCGCGCGGGTGACGCACCCCGCCGTCGGCCCAGACGCTCCCGCCGAGCCGGCGGGCCTCTGCGGCGCACTCCAGGACAGCGGAGAACTGGGGCCTGCCCACGCCCGTCATCATCCGGGTGGTGCACATCGCTCCCGGCCCGACTCCGACCTTGACGATGTCGGCGCCGGCTTCGGTCAGCTCCCGGGTGCCCTCGGCGGTGACGATGTTGCCCGCGGCCAGGCGCACCGCTGTCCCCTCCCGGGGGCCGAGCGCCTCGCGAGCGAGACGGAGCGCGTCGATCATCTTGTCCTGGTGCCCGTGAGCGGTGTCCAGCACGATGACGTCCACGCCGACAGCGACCAGCTCACGCACCCGCGTGGCGACATCGGCGTTGACCCCGACGGCGACCGCGATCCGCAGCCTGCCCTCGGCGTCGGCCGCCGGGCGATAGATGGTCGAGCGCAGCACGCCGTTGGCGGTGAGGACACCGCGCAGCATCCCGTCCTCGTCGACCACGACCGCGGCGTCATGGTGAGTCGCGGCGATCCTGCCGTGCAGCTGCGCCGGGCTCACCTCGAGATCGCTCGGGCGCAGCACCGGCACATCTTCGCTGAGCACCTCCCCCACCTCGGAGAAGGAGTCCCGGCCGGCGATCTCCTCCGCGGAGATGGTGCCCAGTGGGCGGCGCTCCTCATCGACCACCACGACGATGCCGTGGGGCCGCTTGGGCAGCAGGTCCGCCGCCTGGCCGAGGGTGCCGGTGGCGGTGAGGGTGAGCGGGTGGTCCACCAGCAGGTCACGTGACTTCACCGAGCGTACGATCGAGTCGATCCGCTCCGGGGAGAGGTCCTGGGGCAGCACCGCGAGACCTCCACGTCGGGCCATCACCTCGGCCATGCGCCGCCCGGTCACGGCGGTCATGTTCGCGGCGATCAGCGGGATCGTGGTGCCGGTCCCGTCATCGCTGCTGAGGTCGACGTCGAAGCGCGAGGTGATCGCGGAACGACCCGGCAGGAAGAAGCAGTCGTCGTACGTGAGGTCGGTCGACGGAGTGTGGATCAGGCGCATGCGGCCAGGATACGGGTGGCCCCATGTGCCCCACCTCCACGAAGTTCTCACAGGCTGTTGCATGACCAACCAGCGTCAAGCTCCTAGGATGTAGCGCATGACGGACCCATCCTCGGCCTCACGGCGCAGACGTCGTCGGTCCGGCAGACACCAGCAACCAACCCGACGCGCCCCTTCGACCCCGCTCCCCGCAGACGAGGCGCGGAGGAATCGCGACGCCGCCTTCGGTTCCCCGAACCCCAAACGCACCTGGCTCGGCGGATCCGCGAGCTCGGCGGAATCAGCGAGCTCCGCGAACTCGGCGTCCTCGGCGTCCTCGGCGAGTTCGGCGAACCCGAGGTCCTCGGCATCCAGCGCGCCGGTCCCGCCTTCGGCGCCCACGCCGACGGCTGAGCAGAACCCGCCCTCGGCGCGACGCACCTCGTTCCCCGGAGGATCGGTCTCCCCCGCCGCCGCTGCCGGATCTGCAGCAGCATCCCCGGCACGCCCCGACGATTCCGCTCGGTCCGCATCCCGATCCGCAGAGCAGTCCGAAGAGCAGTCCGCGGCTCGGCCCGCAGATCAGCCGGCAGAGCAACCGGCAGCGCAGACACCTGCTCGGCCACGGGGCCGTCGGGCCGCTTTCCCGCTCCACCAGCTCGACGGCACCGGATCCCCCGGGGCCGCCGCCGACTCAGTGGACACCGGCGCAGTCGGGACCGGCGCAGTCGAGGCCGGGGCAGTCGGCGCTGACGCCGCAGGCCCCGGGGAGTCAGCGCATGGCCGCCATGCCACGGCAGGGCCCGTCACCGAGCAGGACCTCTGGTCGACCACCACGGACGAGGCCTCCGCACCGGAGGATGACTCCGCACAGGAGCCGGCCTCCTCCTCCCCGCTGGCTCCGCCCGTCGGTGTCGAGCCGGCGACGATGGACGCCGAGCCCGCAGCCCCCTCCGGATCTGCGTCCGGTTCTCCCGCGGCGAGCGGTCCGAGGATCGTTCCCGGACGGGCCGCACCGCTCTCCGGCACCTCGGCCGAGCACACCGGCGGGTCAGCCGACGCTGCCGACGGCGCCGACCAGGACAAGGACCGTGCGGAGGGCGCCGTCTCCGGCTCACTGCCGCGAGTCGCGTTCTGGACCGTGCTCACCTCGGTGCTGCCCGGTGCGGGCCTGGTGACCACCCGCCTGCGCCGGCTCGGCTGGGTGCTGCTGGCGGTGTTGCTGCTCGCGCTGGTCTCGGTCGCGGCCTTCCTGTTGCTCGGAGATCCTCTGCGCAACGCGATGATGCTGGTGACCAATCGCAGCGTGCTGATCGGGGCCATGCTCGCGGCGGGCGTCGTGGGCCTGGTCTGGGCGCTTCAGATCGTGCTCGCGAATCTCGCGCACTCGACCCGGGAGCGGCTCCAGGGGGCGAAGCGATATCTCGCCCTGGCACTGGCCGCGCTGATGGTTGTGGCGGTCGCACTGCCCTTCGGTCGCGGGGTGCAGTCGCTGTGGGCGCTGCAAGGCTTGATCGGCTCCGAGTCCGTGTTCGGCGGCGGTGGCGGCGGCGATCACCCCTTCACCTCCGGCAAGGACCCGTGGGCCAACACCGGGCGGCTCAACGTCATGCTGCTGGGCCAGGACGCGGGCGCGGACCGCACCGGCACCCGCCCCGACACCATCATGGTGGCCTCGATCGACACCGCGACCGGGCAGACGGCGCTGTTCTCGATCCCCCGCAACCTCGAGAACGTCGAGTTCCCCGAAGGCACGGTGGCCGCCGAGACGTTCCCCGACGGCTTCGACTACTTCGGCAAGAACCAGAACCTCATCAATGCCGTGTGGACCTGGGCAGAGGATCGCCCCGATCTGTTCCCGAATGATCCGGAGCCGGGCCTGACCGCGACTCGCTGGGCCGTTGAGGAGACCCTCGGTCTCGAGATGGACTACTACGCGATGGTCAACCTGCAAGGTTTCGAAGACCTCGTGGATGCTCTGGGCGGCGTGGATATGGTCGTCGAGCGCCGGATCCCGATCGGTGGCGGCGCCGCCAAGATCGACGGCTACATCGAGCCCGGGCAGCAGAAGCTCGACGGCTTCCATGCGCTGTGGTACGCCCGCTCCCGCGAGGGATCCAACGACTTCAACCGCATGTGCCGCCAGCAGCGCATCGTGCGGGCGGTCACGGAGGAGGCGGATCCGACCACACTCGCCCTGTCGATCCCCCGGCTGGTCAACGCCACCGAGGAGAACATCGTCACGGATATCCCGGTGGGCAACCTCGATGCCTTCGTCGACCTCGCCCTGCGGGTCAAGGACGGCGGCTTCACCTCGTACCCGATCACGCAGGACGTCACCTTCTCCGGGAACCCGGACTTCGAGTACCTCGAGGAATGGGTCGACGCGTCGATCGAGGATTCGATGACCCGGGAGGCACCGGAGTCCGTGCTCGGCGAGACCGAGCCCGGCTCCACCGCACCTGCGGAGACCGGCACCGCGCCGGCGGACGAGGAGCAGGAGCCCGGCGTCGATGAGGGCTCCGCGAGCGCGGAGGAAACTCCGAGCGACGAGCCGAGCAGCGACGCCGAGACCCCGACCTCGGAGGAGTCCGCCAGCCCCGGTGCCGGGGAGGAGAGCTCCCCGGCTCCCGAGATCGAGAAGGATCCGCTGAAGTCCTGCCTGCCCGGTTACGAGGAGTGACGAGCCGGGACCCGGCAGCGGCCCTGCTCACCCCACGGCGAGCGGGGCCGCGTCCTATGCACCGCTGCGCGCAGGGCTGACTCAGTCCACGAGCTGCAGCAGCGCGTTCTCGATCAGCTCCGGCATCGCCGGGTGGATCCAGTACTGGGTCGAGGCGATGTCGCGGGCGGTCTGCCCGGTGCTCATCGCCTGGATCAGCAGCTGGACCAGGGTGGTCGCTTCGGGACCGATCAGGTGCGCGCCGAGGATCTCCGTCGTCTCCGCATCGGCGATGATCTTCACGAATCCGGTGGTGTCCTCGAGCGCCCAACCGTAGGCGATCGAGGCGTACTCCTGGACCGCGACCTTCACCGCCCGGCCGCTGCTCCGGGCCTGTTCCTCGTCCATCCCGACCCAGGCGACCTGGGGATGGGTGAACACGCCGCTGGGGATCGGCATGGTGTCGCTGCGGCGCAGCTGCTCGGGATGCAGGATGTTGTGCCGCACGATGCGCTGCTCATGGTTGGCGACGTGCTTGAGCTGGTACGGGCTGGAGAGGTCGCCGAACGACCACAGGCCCGGCACCGGCGTCCCACCGGCGAGCACGCGCTGGTGCTCATCCACCTCCACCCGGCCGTCCTCTGCGGTGTCGATGCCGGCGGCATCGACGTCCAGCAGGTCGGAGTTCGGGCGGCGGCCGACGGCGACCAGCAGCTCCTCGGCCTGGATCAGCACCTCGGCGCCATCCCGCTCGCCACGCAGCTCGACGCCGCCGGCAGTACGGCGCACCGAGGTGGTGGACAGCCCGCGCTCCAGCCGCAGCCGCTCTCCGAGGATCTCGGTGAGCCGTGCCGAGACATCCGCGTCCGCGGAGCGCAGCACCTGCGAGGAGCGGGCGATCAGCGTGACCTCCACGCCGAAGGAGGCGAAGATGTGTGCCATCTCCACCGCGATCACGCCGGAGCCCAGGATCGCGAGCGAGGCCGGCAGCTGGTCGATCCGCATGATGGTGTCGGAGGTGTGGGGCTTCGCCTCGGCGAGACCGTCGATCGGAGGCAGCGTCGGGCGCGATCCCGCCCCCAGCACGATGGTCTCGGCGCTGATCGTCTGCACTGAGCTCTCATCGCCGTCGTTCAGCGTCACACGCAGCGTCTTCGCACCCGTGAAGCGAGCGGTGCCGCGCAGCAGCGTGAGGTTGGCATTGTCCTCGTGGTCGCGGCGGTACTCCTCCCCACCGGCGGTGATCGGATCGATGCGCCCGAAGATGCGGTCGCGGATCGCGGGCCAGTCCACATGGCGCAGCTGCTCGGTGAGCCCGAAGCGGGTGGACTCTGCGGGCGTGCGGGCGAGGTCCGCGGTGTGCACGAACATCTTGGTGGGGATGCACCCGAGGTTCAGGCAGGTTCCCCCGAACACCTGATCGGGGCCCACGCCGCGGTCGATCTGCACGATGCTGCGGCCAGCGAACTCCGGACCCGGGAAGGAGTTCGCGGAGCCGGAGCCGATCAGGGCGATGTCGTAATGCGTCACGTCAGTCACCTCCCCAGGCTAGCCGGGGCAAGCAGCCCGAGTGACACAATGGCTCGGCGTGGGATGGTCCGCGCTCCGATGCGCCCCGAGGAGCCTGCTCGATGTCTGCTTCCCACCACCCGGCCGATGCCCACGATCTGATCCGAGTGCGCGGCGCCCGGGCGAACAACCTCCGCAACATCTCCCTCGACATCCCCAAACGCCGCCTGACCGTCTTCACCGGCGTCTCGGGATCGGGCAAGAGCTCACTCGTGTTCGGCACCATCGCCGCCGAGTCGCAGCGGATGATCAACGAGACCTACAGCTCCTTCGTGCAGGGTTTCATGCCGCAGCTGGCCCGGCCCGATGTCGACTCTCTGCAGGGATTGACCACCGCGATCATCGTCGACCAGGAGCGGATGGGCGCGAACGTGCGCTCGACCGTCGGCACCGTCACCGATGCGAACGCCTACCTGCGCACCCTGTTCTCCAAGCTCGCGCAGCCCCACGTGGGCGGCCCCGGCGCGTACTCCTTCAACGTCCCCAGCGTGAGCGCCGCCGGGGCGCTGACGGTGCAGAAGGGTGCCAAGACCATCGCGGAGAAGACCACCTTCTCCCGGGTGGGTGGGATGTGCCCGCGCTGCGAGGGCATGGGGCAGGTGACCGACCTCGATCTCACCGAGCTGTACGACGAGGACAAGTCGCTCCAGGAGGGTCCGTTCCTGGTGCCCGGATACTCCGCCGGCGGCTGGTACGAGAAGCTGTTCGCCTCCTCCGGCTTCTTCCCCGCAGACAAGCCGATCAGGTCTTTCACCACGCGGCAGCTCCACGACTTCCTGTACAAGGAGCCCACCAAGGTCAAGCTCGACGGGGCGAACATGACCTACGAGGGCCTGATCCCGAAGATCCAGAAGTCGATGCTGTCCAAGGACCGCGACTCGATGCAGCCCCATATCCGCGCCTTCGTGGACCGGGCGGTCACCTTCATCGTCTGCCCGGACTGCGAGGGGACGCGCCTGGCCGAGCACGCCCGCAGCTCGCGGATCGACGGAGTCTCGATCGCTGAGGCGACCGCCCTGCAGATCACCGACCTCGCCGCCTGGGTCTCCACGCTCCAGGCGCAGCACGGCAGCGAGAGCGTCGCCCCGCTGCTGACGAACCTGTCCGCGCTGCTGGACGCCTTCGTGAAGATCGGCCTCGGCTATCTCTCCCTGGACCGTCCCTCGGGCACCCTCTCGGGTGGTGAATCGCAGCGCACCAGGATGATCCGTCACCTCGGTTCGGCGCTCACCGACGTCACCTATGTGTTCGACGAGCCGACGATCGGGCTGCACCCCCATGACATCTCGACCATGGACTCGCTGCTGGTGGATCTGCGGGACAAGGGCAACACGGTGCTGGTGGTCGAGCACAAGCCCGAGGCCATCGCGATCGCCGACCACGTGATCGACCTCGGCCCGCGCGCAGGTGCCGAGGGCGGCGTCGTGCAGTACGAAGGGGATCTGGCCGGGCTGCGCGCCTCAGGGACCCTGACCGGCACGCACCTGGACCGGAAGGTCTCCCTCAAGGAGGAGATCCGCACCCGCTCCGGCGTGCTCGAGATCCGCGGCGCGGACCAGCACAATCTGCGCTCCGTGGATGTGGACATCCCGCTCGGGGTGCTCACCGTGATCACCGGGGTCGCCGGTTCGGGCAAGAGCTCGCTGGTGCACGGCTCGTTGCCGAAGGGCGCCGGCGTGGTCGTGGTGGACCAGACCGCGATCCGCGGCTCCCGGCGCTCGAACCCGGCGACCTACACGGGGCTGCTGGAGCCGATCCGGAAGGCGTTCGCGAAGGCGAACGGGGTGAAGCCCGCCTTGTTCTCGAACAACTCCGAGGGTGCCTGCCCCGTCTGCAAGGGCGCCGGGGTGATCTACACCGAGCTCGGCTTCATGGAGACCGTCGCGACCCCGTGCGAGGAATGCGAGGGCAGACGGTTCCGCACCGACGTGCTCGAGTATCGCTTCGGCGGGAAGGACATCTCCGAGGTGCTCGCCCTCTCCGTGGCGCAGGCCCGGGAGCTGTTCTCCGGCCCCGAGACGAAGGTTCCGGCCGCGGCGAAGCTGCTGGGCCACCTGGACGAGGTGGGCCTCGGCTATCTCACCATCGGCCAGCCGCTGACGACGCTCTCGGGCGGTGAGCGCCAGCGTCTCAAGCTCGCCACCCATATGGGCGACAAGGGCGGGATCTACGTGCTCGACGAACCGACCACCGGCCTGCACCTGGCCGATGTGGACCAGCTGCTCACCCTGCTGGACCGCCTGGTCGACTCGGGCAAATCGGTGATCGTCATCGAGCATCACCAGGCGGTGATGGCCCATGCCGACCACCTCATCGATCTGGGGCCCGGAGCCGGCCAGGAGGGCGGGCGGATCGTCTTCGAGGGCTCCCCCGCCGCGCTGGTCGCCGACGCCTCGACCCTCACCGGGAAGCATCTGAAGCAGTACGTCGGCGCCTGAGCAGCAGCCTCCCGGCCGGACGTACCCTGGTCCTCGTGTCCCGCCCCCTCCCCGCGCCCCTCGCCTCCTGGCTCGAGAGCCTGGCCTGCCCGCGCTGTCACCGCCCGCTGGAGATCGCGGACCGCACGCTGCGCTGCACCGAACGCCATTCCTTCGACGTCGCGCGTGCCGGCTACGTCTCGCTGCTCACCGGGGCACCAGCCACCAGCGGCGATGACGACGATATGGCCCGGGCACGGGACAGCTTCCTGGCCACCGGCGCCTACGGCCCGCTGCGGGACGTGATCGCCGATCTCGCACCGAGCTCCGCCCGCAGGATCCTCGACATCGGCGGAGGCACCGGCTACTACCTGGCGGGGCTGCTCGAGCAGCTCCCCGCAGCGCAGGGTCTGTGCGTGGACACCTCGGTGCGGGCGCTCCGCTTCGCCGCCCGTGCCCATCCGCGGGCCGCGGCGGCGAGCTGGGACGTGTTCACCCGCTTCCCCCTGAAGGATGCCGCCGCAGACCTGGTGCTCGATGTGTTCGCGCCCCGCAATCCGGCGCAGTTCGCGCGGGTGCTGGAGCCTGGCGGCCACCTCCTGGTCGTGCGGCCCGACGCCGATCACCTCTCCCAGCTGCGCGCGCAGGTCCCGGGCATGGTCGGGGTGGACCCCCGCAAGGAGGAACGCCTGCATGAGGCTCTGGATCCGCTGTTCAGCACCGTCCGGACCGTCCCTGTGCGCTTCGAGGTGTCCCTCGACGCCGCTATCGCCCGGGATCTGGTGGCCATGACGCCGAGCGCGCGGCACGTCGACGAGGAACAGCTGAGGCTGCTGCTGACCGGCACCCGCGAGGTCACCGTCTCGGTGCGGGCGAGCCTGCACCGTCGGCGCTGAGGGCCCCTGGGAACACAGCGTTGTGGCCTCGCCGGTGCACGGAACTGAGGCCCCACGGGCGCTCAGCGGTGACTCTCCCAGCTCAGAGGTGACATCCCGGACCTGATGGCCGCCGCGCCCAGCGTGCTCACCTAGGCTGAGAGAACCGAGACCACCAGGGAAGAAGGAGCATCCGTGGCAGATCGCCGCTGCGTATTCATCGATTTCGACGGCACGTTCGCCCATCGGGGGGTGGCTCCGCGGTCGCACGCTGACGCCGTCCGCCAGGCACGGGCGAACGGGCACGTGATCCTGCTGTGCACCGGCCGGCCCGACTCCATCGTCGCCTCGGAGGTGGCTGCCCTCTTCGACGGCGTGGTGGCCTCCGCCGGTGGCTGGATCAGCGTCGGCGGCCGGGTGCTGCGCGATGAGCGCTTCCCCGAGGCGCTGGGGCGGCGCGCGGTCCACGTGCTGCAGCGCCACGACATCCCGTTCACGCTGGAGACCCCGGAGGCCCTGCTGTGCACGCCACGTTCCGCGCACGAGCTGCGTGCCCGGGTGCGCCCGCAGCTGCCGCAGGGCGGCGTGGGCAACGGTCTGCAGGACCTGATCGACGCGATACACATGCCCGAGGACCTCGCCTCCGCCTCCTTCGCGAAGATCTCCCTGTGGGGTTCGCCGGTGAAGATCGAGCAGCTGGCCGCGGAGATCGGGCCCGAGGTGGGCGCACTGCCCAACTCGATGACGGAGGACGTCAGCTCCGGGGAGCTGCATCTGGTCTCGATCGACAAGGCCGACGGAGTGCGGAGGGTCGCCGACCACCTGGGCATGGCTCTTGCCTCGACGGTCGGTATCGGAGACGGGATGAACGATCTGGGCATGCTGCAGGTGGCCGGGACCGCCATCGCGATCGACGGCGCCCCCGCGCCGGTCCTGGACGCCGCCGGTGGCAATACGGTGCCAGGACCGATGGAGCACGGCATCATCACCGCCTTCGAGCGACTCGGGATGCTCTGAGTCAGGAGGCGAGGAGCTCTCCCCCGAGGGCCTCTCCCCCAGAGCCCGATCCCCGGACCTGGTGGAAGTCGGACCCGATCCCAGGGGCCGATCTGATCCCCGAGCCCGACCCGCGGTTCAGCTGCGACGGCGCAGGCCCACCAGCACGAGGCCGATCGCGGTCACCAGGGCGCCGGCTCCGAGCATGATCACTCCCTGCGGCATCATCGCCGTCTGGAAGTGGCCCTCGAAGACCTGGACGATCGGGCCGACGAAGGGTGCCTGATCGATCGAGTCGGGCACCACGGCCTGCACCTGCTCGCCGAGCCACCACACGCCGGCCCCCGCCAGGATCCCGCCGAGACCGGCCATGATCAGCATGGCGCGGCGGTGAGAGGCGATCAGCAGGGCCAGGGCGAGCAGCACGAGCGCCGCCGGCCCCGCCCAGTACGCCCACGGGGTCACGGCGGAGACTCGGGTCAGCAGCGGGATGTCGGGGATGCTGGCCAGGGTGATGGTCGCATCCTCAGGTCGCGGGATCTCGATCGGCAGCTTCTCCTCCACCGGGGTGAGGATCCGGTCGATCACCGGGCCGAGGTCGACGTCCAGGTCCGAGGCGCCCGGGGAGAAGAGCGCCCCGTGCAGCTCGACCATGGTGGCTTTCCACATCGTGGCGTACACGCCGGTTCCGGTGAGCGCCGCGGCCTGTTCCTCGGCCAGCGGCGTCAGGCTCTCCTCGATCCATCCCGGGATCCGGTCGTCGCCCAGCAGCATCTCGACAGCGCTGTCGCTCAGGGTGCGCTGGAAGCCGGGATCCTCGGCGAGCGGGTCGGTGATGGCGAGGAATCCCTCGCGCTCGACCACGTTGTGGTGGAGCCAGGTGGCCGGCGCCCACAGCGCGCCGAGCACGACGGCGAGGATCAGCAGGACGACGGCGAGGAGATCACGGGCGGAGGACACATGCCTACGGTACCGGTCCCGGGTGCCTCGAGAATGGGAGCGGCCCCGCACCACGAAGTGGTACGGGGCCGTTGCAGCGAGGGAGCTCAGCCGACGCGGATGAAGGTCCAGCTGCCGGAGTAGATGTTGCGCTCGGAGGTGTCCACGCGGCTGTTGCCGGCGTCGACGAACTGGTTGCCGCCGGCGTAGATGCCGATGTGACCGGGCTTGTAGACCAGGTCGCCGGGGCGCGCCTCGGAGCGGGAGATGACGGTGCCAGCAGCGGCCTGGTCGCCGGCGCCGCGCGGCAGGCTGACACCGTGCTGGGCGTAGACCCACTGGACGAAGCCGGAGCAGTCCCAGCCGGAGGGGGAGGTGCCGCCGTAGACGTAGGGGGTGCCGATGCCGGAGCGCGCGGTGGCCAGGACCGAGCCGCCCTTGGCTGCGGAGGGAGCCGGAGCGGACTTCTCCTCGGACTTCTCCTGCGAGGAGGACGAGGAAGAGCTGGAATCGGACGAGCGGGACTCCTCCTGCTCGGAGCCGCCGTCGCGGCTGGAGCGCTCCTCGGAGCGCGAGGAGGTGTCGTCCCCACGGGTCTCGGTGCCCTCGCTGGAGGAGTCGTCCTGCTCGGTGGACTCCTCCTGCTCGGACTGCTCAGCGGCCTCGAGCTCAGCGGCTTCACGCTCAGCGGCCTCTGCCGCAGCGATCTCCTCCTCGGTGGGGCCCACCTCGATGGAGATGGCGCCGGCGACCGGGGCGAGCGCGGGCTCAGCCTCAGCGGTCGCGACCTCGACGGCCGGGATGCCCACGGGGGCGATGGCGGGGCTCAGCAGCGCGGGGGCGGCGTCTGCCTGGGGTGCGTCGGCCTGCGGGTCGGCGGTCGCGGCGGCCGCTCCTCCGAACAGCATGGCGGCGGCCATCGCTGCACCGGCACCGGCGCGTCCCGCCCTGGAGACGGGGGTCACCGTGCGCATGGCGCGGCGGTGAGTGTTGTTCGCAGTCTTCGACACGTTGTGGCTCCCAGCCCCGGGTGAAACCCTCGCGCAGCTCCGACGTCCTGCATCCCGTTCCGGTGCGCGTGGGGCTTCCGGGGGGAGTGCCGAGATCCTTGTCGCCTTGGCACGCCCTCGAGACTAGGTGCCCGGACCCGCCTACGTCAGGGTGACAGGAAGCTTCTGGGGAGAGCTTGACGGAGCCTTTACCCGGCGGTCTACGTCGTCACATGGAGCTGGTCCGCCACCACGTCGCCCACGGCGACCTCTCCCCCTCCAGGGCCCCGCAGCACGAAGCTGCCAGCCACTCTCTCCACCGCCATCTGGGCCCCCGGAAGAATGCCCTGACGTGCGAGTTCTCCGAGCAGCGCGACGTCGCTCTGGGCCCGCTCCCCGATCCGCTCGAGGCGCACCTGGCGGGTCTCGCCATCGGCGACCGCCTCGCTCAGCTCACGGCTGGGATTGGAGGGGTCTTTACCTGCCGAGGTGGTGTGGGTCTCGTCGATCCCGAGGGCGGCGAGGCCTGGGATCGGATTGCCGTAGGGATCCACATAGGGCGGCGTCATCTGCTGCGCGAGCCGCTTCTCGACCTCGAGGCTCATCACGTGCTCCCACCGGCACGCCTCCTCATGGACGTGCGCATAGTCCAGCCCGATCACGTCCAGCAGATGCCTCTCGGCGAGGCGATGCTTGCGCATCACGTCGGTGGCCACCGAGGTGCCCTCCTCGGTCAGCCGGATCCGCCGCTGGTCATCGAGATGGAGCAGGCCGTCCCGCTCCATGCGGGCGACAGTCTGGGAGACCGTGGGACCGGAGTGGCCGAGACGCTCAGCGATACGGGCCCGCATGGGCGCGATGCCGGCCTCGTGGAGCTCGAACACCGTCTTCAGATACATCTCTGTGGTGTCGATGAGATCTCCGGACACGGGCCCTCCTCAGTAGCTGTACGACTGGCGCGGTCCAGCTTAGTCGGCGCTCCGGGAGGCCACCGGCGATTTCGCCACTGGCGTCGGTCGCCTCAGCCGAGCAGGCTCAGCAGGTGCAGGAGCACAGCGAAGCCGTTGAGGAGGATATGGGCGAGCACACATGGCCACAGCCGCCGCCAGCGGCTCCAGATCACGCCGAGCGCGATCCCCGTAGTCCCCTGCAGCGCGATCACCTGTGCGGCATTGACCCATAGCGGTCCGTCGCCATGGGAGAAGATGTGCATCAGGCCGAACAGAAGGGACGCCGCCAGGATTCCGGTCCAGGGGCCGGCCAGCGCCTCCAGACGGGTCTGCAGCAGCCGGCGGAAGAGGACCTCCTCGCCGATCCCGGCGGTGACCGCTGTGGCGGTCGCCGCGATGATCAGCATCGGCAGCGGCGGCCAGGAGCTCGGCATGCCCGGGGAGAACGGGCCGATGCTCGAGAGCACTCCGAGCACGAGCACCGGGAGGATCAGGACCCACCGCGGAACCTGCGGCCGCGGGATCCGCACGCTGGAGCCCCGGCGCCTCTTCCCCACGCCGAGCACGAGCCCCGGGATCAGCAGGAACATCGCGAACTTCAGCAGCACGTAGTCCTCGGGCAGCGGGAGCACCGGCACCAGCAGCAGAAAGCCAGCTGCCAGCCCGATCAGTCCGGCGGACTCCGTGGCAGCACGAGGCTGTCTGCGCACGATGGCCGAGCTGTCTCCGCTGCCCGCCGGCAGCAGCAGCGCGAGCACGATCGCGAGCCCGGCGGGGACCAGCAGCAGCGGCACAGCCATCGGCACGTAGCCGGGATCGGCGGAGACGACGACCCCTTGAGGGCTGCGGAGCGCGGTCACCACGATGGCGGTCACGAAGATCCCGCTCAACACCCCGATCACCGCCGGATGGTCGGCGCGGGCGCGGTCGGCGAGCGGAGGCGTCACAGCGGACGATGGCGGTGCCGGAGCCGGGAGCTGAGCAGTCATGAGGACATCCTTCCCGCAGCCTGCGGGACGGCGCCTCCGCCGGACGGAGGAGATCCTCTCATCATCCTCCGCGAGCGATCCTCCGCGATCGACCTCGAATGCGCAGCGCCCCGGATCCGCAGGGGTTCCGGGGCGCTGGCGTCGCGGTGGGACGGACTCAGCCGTCGATGCCGCGTGGGTCGGCTCTCAGGCCAGGCCCTTCATGATCTCGCGCATCAGGTCAGCGGTCTCGGTGGGGGTCTTGCCCACCTTGACGCCGGCGGCCTCGAGAGCCTCCTTCTTGGCCTGCGCGGTGCCCGCGGAGCCGGAGACGATGGCGCCGGCATGGCCCATGGTCTTGCCCTCGGGGGCGGTGAAGCCCGCGACGTAGCCGACGACCGGCTTGGTCACGTGCGCCTTGATGTACTCGGCCGCACGCTCCTCGGCGTCGCCACCGATCTCACCGATCATCACGATGCCGGCGGTCTCCGGATCGTTCTCGAACGCCTCGAGCGCATCGATGTGGGTGGTGCCGATGACCGGGTCGCCGCCGATGCCGATGGCGGTGGTGAAGCCGATGTCGGCCAGCTCGTACATCATCTGGTAGGTCAGGGTGCCGGACTTGGAGACCAGGCCCAGCTTCCCCGCACCGGTGATGTTCGAGGGGGTGATGCCCGCGTTGGACTTGCCGGGGCTGATCAGTCCCGGGCAGTTCGGCCCGATGATGCGGGTCGAGCCCTTCTCCTGCGAGTAGTTGAAGAACTCGGCGGAGTCCTTGACCGGGATGCCCTCGGTGATGATCACCAGCAGCTCGATCGCGGCATCAATAGCCTCGATCGCGGCGCTCTTGGCGAACTTCGGCGGCACGAAGACCACCGAGACGTTCGCACCGGTGGCCTCCATGGCCTCGGCGACGGTCCCGAAGACCGGCACCTCGGCGCCGCCCTCGAAGGTGACGGACTGGCCGGCCTTGCGGGGGTTCACGCCGCCGACGATGTTCGTGCCGGAGTCGAGCATGCGCTGGGAGTGCTTCATGCCCTCCGAGCCCGTCATGCCCTGGACGATGACCTTGCTGTTCTCATCGAGAAAGATAGACATGTCGGGTGCTGCTCACTTTCCTGCGGCGGCGAGCTCGGCAACCTTCGCGGCGCCGCCGTCCATGGTGTCGGCCTGGGTGACGAGGGGATGGGCGAAGTCGGCGAGGATCTTGCGACCCTCCTCGACGTTGTTGCCGTCGAGGCGGACGACGAGCTGCTTGGTGGCTGCATCGCCAAGCTTCTTCAGGGCGCCGACGATGCCGTTGGCGACCGCGTCGCAGGCGGTGATGCCGCCGAAGACGTTGACGAACACCGCGGAGACCTGCTCGTCGCCGAGGATCACGTCGAGGCCGTTGGCCATCACCTCGGCGGAGGCGCCGCCGCCGATGTCCAGGAAGTTCGCGGGCTTCACGCCGTGGGACTCACCGGCGTAGGCGACCACGTCGAGGGTGGACATGACCAGGCCCGCGCCGTTGCCGATGATGCCGACCTCGCCGTCGAGCTTGACGTAGTTGAGATCCAGCGCCTTGGCCTTGGTCTCCAGCGGGTCCTCGGAGGTGACGTCGACGAGAGCGGCGTGGTCCTCGTGGCGGAACTCCGCGTTGTCGTCGAGGGTGATCTTGCCATCCAGGGCGACGATGTCACCGGCGCCGGTCTTCACCAGCGGGTTCACCTCGACGAGGGTGGCGTCCTCGTTCTTGTAGACATCCCAGAGCTTCTCCAGCACGGGGGCGACCTTCGCGCCGGTCTCGGCGTTGAACTTCGCGGCCTCGACGATCTCCTTCGCCTTGGCCGCGTCGATCCCGACGTTGGGGTCGACGGCCACGCGGGCGAGGGCCTCGGGGCGCTCGACGGCGAGCTGCTCGATCTCCATGCCGCCCTCGACCGAACACATGGCCAGGTAGTTGCGGTTGGCCCGGTCCAGCAGCAGCGAGAAGTAGTACTCCTCGGCGATGTCGGCACCGGCCGCGATCATGACGCGGTGCACGGTGTGGCCCTTGATGTCCATACCGAGGATCTCGGAGGCCTGCTGCTCCGCCTCCTCGGGGGACTTGGCGATCTTGACGCCGCCGGCCTTGCCGCGGCCACCGGTCTTCACCTGGGCCTTGACGACGACGACCGGGGTGCCGAGCTTCTCTGCGCCGGCCTTGGCGGCCGCCGGATCCTCCGCGACGACTCCTCCGAGCACGGGCACGCCGTGCTTCTCGAAGAGATCGCGGGCCTGGTATTCATACAGGTCCACGGGGTGGGTTTCCTCTCGATGTCGGCAGTGGGCGGCCGGCCGCACTGGCCTCGATGCCACCCCTGGGAACATCGCCAGGGTATCGCTTCCCCCGACCGTGATCGCACCACTGGCAATGGTGTGCGTGGAGTCTCACTCGATGCGGTCACGACCTGGCGGGGCTCCCCCGCGCCCGTCCTGCGCTCCCCGCGCCCGCCCTGCCCCCGCACCGCCCACGAGACCCGACCTCGTCCTGGGTGCATGTCCAGCCGGCGCGACTACGATGACGGGATGAATCGACGACCCCGCGGCCTGGTCCGGCGAGTACGGGACCACATCGGCTTCAGCGTGATCGCGATCGGCGTGCTGTTCATCGTGCTGCGGCTGGTCGGGGTGCGCTCCACGTTCGCGGGCTTCGTCCTGTCCGTGGCCATCACGCTGGCCCTGAACGTGGGCCTGTCCTACTACACCGACTACCGCGCGAAGCATCCCCGGCCGCAGCGGGAGAACCGCGGAGGCGGAGACATCCGCTTCCGTGAGGACGATGCGCGAGATCAGCGCCGCATGGACCCTCGTGACCGCGACCGCCACCCGGTGCGCGAGCATCGCGACGAGAACCGCTGAGAGGAAGAGTCGCCATGGCCGATTGGAAGACGTACGCGAAGGCCGCTCGAAATACGGCCCGCAAGCAGGCCCCGGAGGCGCGCGACGCCGCCCGGCGCGCTTCCGACCGAGCGGGCGGTTACGTCCGCGCCGCCGGGAAGGCGATCGACGAAGGGCGCGACGAGCACTCCTCGCCGCGGACCACGACCTCAGAACGGCCACGGGTCGACGGCGACAGGCTCCGCAGCGACGCCGTCGCCTACTACACGGTGGCCAGCCGCCGCGTGACGGCTGCGAACATCGGCCCCCGGATCCTGCGTTCTCTGCGGGACGCCCTGCTGATCGGGCTGTCCCTCTTCATCATCTGGGGCGTGCTCGCTGCGGCCGGGATCCCGATCCCTTTCACCACGGTGCTGATCATCGTCGCGGTGATCGTGGTGGTCAGCTTCGCCGGTGGCGTGTATGCGCAGTGGAAGCGCGCCCGGGAGGCGCAGCCGCCCGCCGCCGAGCCGCGGGCCTGACCGGCCGGCTCCGCAGAGTCGCGGGCCTGACCGACCCAGGACCTTCGCCACCGCCGTAGTGCGGCCCACGGATCTACTCTGGATAGGTCCCTGCCCGTGGCTCGACCGGATGAACGTCGTCCCGGCCGGAGCCTCCCCCCGAGGTGGTCATGCCTGAGCCGTCCCTCCCCCACGCCGCCACCCCGCTCCGCGGTCGTCCCCGCCCGGAGGGCTCGTCGGGCCGTGGCTCCTGGCATCGCCGCGCGTCCCGCCCCGTCTCGTTGTGGATGGTCGCGCTGGTCGTGGTGGTGCTGACCCATCAATGGATACCGCAGTCACGCTGGCTGCTGGTGCACATGGTGACCCTGGGGCTGATCACCACCTCGATCATGGTGTGGGGGCAGCATTTCACCGAGGCGCTGCTGAAGACCCGCCTGGGTGAGGAGTCCCGGCCCCGACAGCTCAGCCGCATCCGTCTGCTGAGCGCCGGGGTGCTGGTCACGATCCTCGGCATGCTGCCGACCTGGCCCTGGGTGGTGGTGCTCGGGGCTCTGATGGTCTCCGCTGCGCTGGTCTGGTACGCCGTGGCGCTCGGTGCCCAGATCCGAGCGGCTCTGGCGCCTCGCTTCGAGTTCACCGTCAAGGCGTACATCGGCGCGGCCTGCCTGATCCCGGTGGGTGCGACGCTCGGCGCAGTGATGGCGTTCAGCCCGGGCGAGCCGTGGCAGGGACGTCTGCTGCTCGCCCACCAGCTGGTGAACATCCTGGGCTTCGTGGGGATCACGGTCACCGGCACCCTGCTGACGCTGTGGCCCACGGTGCTGCGCACCCGGATCGAGCTGGCCGCTGCTCGGCGGTCAGCGGGCGGCCTGCTGGGCATGCTGCTGGCGGTGCTCGGTGCGACCGCAGGCGCCCTGCTGGGCTCGACGCTCCTCGGCTGCGCCTTCCTGCTCGCCTACCTGGGCTCCTTCGCCTGGGTCGCGGTGACCCTGATCCAGGTGACGCTCCGCGCCGCCCGCCAGGAGCGCACCGTGCCGCTGCCGCTGTTCCCCGTGCTCTCGATCGCATCCGGGGTGATCTGGTTCGCGGTGACCGTGGTGGGGCTGCTGGCGATGTGGTGGCGATCGGCCGACGAGCAGCTCGCCAGCTCGCTGGTCGCCGCGGATATCCAGCAGCTGACTGTTCCGTTCGTGACCGGCTTCCTGCTGCAGGTGCTGCTGGGCGCGATGAGCTACCTGCTGCCTGTGACGATGCGCGGCGGCCCACGGTCCACGAAGGCCGCGCTCGAGGTGATGAGCCGCTTCGCGGTGCTGCGCATCGTCACCTACAACCTCGCGGTCGCACTGTTCGTGCTGTCCGGGATCGGGACCTCCGCCTCTGGGGCGGTGTTCGCTGCGCTCACGCTCGGAACGGCCGACGTCGCGGACTTCGGGTCGTTGTCGCGGGTGGTGCTCTCGCTGCTGGGCTTCGCGGTGCTGTTCACGTTCCTGGTGCTGATGGTCATGGCCATCAGGGCGAGCGTGCGGAATCGAGGCGTCGGCCTGCCGATGCCGGTCCGGGCCCCTGACACGGCGCCCGGCGCCGCGACCGGGACCGCCTCGGCCCTGCCGGTCCCGTCGACTCCCGTCAGCGCGGCGGCACCGGCCTCCGTTCCAGCCACCGCCGACGCAGCGGCATCGCCTTCCGCTCCGGCCCCCGCCAGCGCGGAGGCAACGCCCTCCCCGTCGGCCCCGCCCCGGGCAGCGGCCGCTTCGGCGTCCCGCTCCGAGGGGATGGACCGTCGGGCGCTGACCGGTGCGCTGCTGGGGATCGGTTCGGTGCTGGGAGCGACAGCGCTGGGCACCTCGCTGGACCGTGCACAGGGTTCGGTCCCCGACCACGGCGCTCTGCACGGGGCCGGCGTCGGCAGCGCGGTCGCCCCCACCGGAGCGACCACCACCATCGCGGTGAGCATGGCGGAGATGCGCTTCTCCCCCTCCACTCTCGACGTGCCCGCCGGGAACGCGCTGGTGATCGAGCTGAGCAATGACGACCCCTATGACGTGCACGACCTCGTGCTGGCCAGCGGTGTCTCCTCCGGTCGGCTGCAGCCCGGGGAGAGCACCACGGTGGATGCCGGGGTGATCGGCCACGACCTGGAAGGCTGGTGCTCGATCGTCGGCCACCGCGCGATGGGGATGACCCTCCAGATCACTGCCGGCGGAGCAGGCGCCGCACCCGGGCCCGAGCATCCTTCCGCTGGTGCGACCGGGCAGGAGCTCGCTCGGATCCCCCTGGATCTGCAGGCCGCTCCGGGCACCGCCCACCGCCCCCGCCCGGCGCTCCTGCCGCCGAGCGCAGGACCGCAGCAGCGCCTCCCCCTCGAGATCACGGAGGTCGACGCCGAGATCGCCCCGGGGGTGCGGATGGACGCCATGACCTTCGGCGGCACGGTGGTCGGCCCGGTGCTGCGCTCTGAGCTCGGGGCACGGCTCACCGTCGATCTGGTGAACCACGGCTCGATGGGGCACTCGCTGGACCTGCACGCCGGACGCATCTCCCCGGACCAGTCGATGCGCACCATCCCGCCCGGCGAGAGCCTCGAATACTCGATCACCACCGACTATGCCGGGATCTGGCTCTATCACTGCTCGACCATGCCGATGAGCGTCCACCTGGCGGCCGGGATGGTCGGGGCGCTGATCGTCCCGCCAGCGGTCCTGGCGGAGGTGGACCGCGAGTACGTGCTGGTCCAGTCCGAGCACTACCTGGTGCCCGAGGGTGCCGCCGGATATGACGCGGCGATGCACGAGGGCGCCCATCCCGTCAGCCCTGCGAAGATCGCAGCCGAGCAGCCGGACGCCACCGTGTTCAACGGGCATGCCAACCAGTACGTCCACGCCCCGCTCGAGGCTCGAGTGGGTGAACGGGTGCGCCTGTGGGTGCTCGCCGCCGGCCCGTCGCGGGGGATCTCCTTCCATGTGGTGGGCGGGGTGTTCGACACCGTGTTCAAGGAGGGTGAGTATCTGCTGCGCCCGGACAACGAGAACCGTGGCGGGTCGCAGGCGCTGGACCTCGCTGCCGCGCAGGGCGGGTTCGTCGAGCTGGTCTTCGACGAGCCGGGCACCTATACCGCGGTGAACCACTCCTTCGTGGAGATGGAGCGCGGGGCGCGAGCACTGATCCGGGTGACCGGCTGAGAGTCCGCTGCGGGGGTACCGTCAGCCCATGACCTCACCGCCGCCTCGTTCAGGCCTCCATCATCTTGAGCTGTGGACCGCAGATCTCGCCGCCGCAGAGCCAGCCTGGCACTGGCTGATGACGACCCTCGGCTGGGCGGCCGAACGGTTGGAGGGCTGGGAGCGGGGCCGCATCTGGCGCTCGGCAGATGGCGGCTACCTGGTGCTCGAGCAGTCCCCGGACGTGCTCGGCACGCGCTCGGAGCGTCGCTCCCCGGGCATGAACCATCTCGCCCTGCGGGTGACCGACCGTGCCGTCCTCGACGCGATCAGGAGCGCCGCCCCGGAGCACGGCTGGCGCGAGCTGTTCGCCGAGCGCTACCCACACGCCGGCGGGCAGGACCACACAGCCTGGTACGGCGAGGACGCCGAGGGCATCGAGGTGGAGCTGGTCCTCGCTCCCTGAGCCCGGCTGAGCAGGCCGCGCCGGAGTTCGGTCCGACGGGCCACGCACGAGCCAGGCCCCTGGGCTCCGCCGGAGTCAGGCCCTCGACCCCGCCAGAGCCCGGCCCCGCGAGTCCCGCAAGAGCGGGGCCTCGCGGTCCAGGTGTGCTCAGAGCTTGGTGTGCTCAGAGCTTGGTGACCGCGGCGTAGCGCAGCACCAGGCGCTTGGTGCCGTGCGGAGGCTTGAACTGCACCTCGATCTGGGTCTTGTCCCCCTGCCCGGCGACCTCGGTGACCGTCCCCATCCCGAAGGAGTCATGGGTGATCCGATCACCTGCCACGAGCTGCGGCAGCTTCTCCGCAGGGATCGCCGTTCGGCCCGAACCGAGGCTGGGCCGCTTGATGTCGCTGCGCCCGCCGCCGATGCCGCCGCTGAAGGAGGGCCCGCGCTGGGAGCCGGTGCTGCGGCCTCCGCCGTAGCCGCCCGAGCCGCTGTAGCTCCCGCCGAATCCGGCACCGCTGAGGGTGGACCCCGCACGGGCGACGTCGAGCACCTCTTCAGGGACCTCGTCGAGGAAGCGACTGGCGGGCATGAACTGCGACTGCCCCCAGGTGGAGCGCATCTGCGCGCGGGTCAGGTAGAGCTTCTCTCGGGCGCGAGTGATGCCCACATACGCGAGGCGCCGCTCCTCCTCGAGCTCCTCCGGGTCGCCGAGCGTGCGGTTGTGGGGGAAGGTGCCGTCCTCCATCCCGGTGAGGAAGACGACCGGGAACTCGAGGCCCTTGGCGGTGTGGAGGGTCATCAAGGTGACGAACTGGTCCTCCTCCCCGGGGATCTGGTCCGCATCGGCGACCAGGGAGACCTTCTCCAGGAAGCGGTCCACAAGGCTCGCCTCGGGATCATCCGGAGCAGTCAGTGCGGCATCGGGCGCGACGTCGGCGCCGGGAGCATCCGCTGCGGGGGTGGCGTCAGTGGCGGTGGTGGTGGTGGTGACGGTGGCGGAGCTCACATCGACCGCTGCCGGAGCGTCGCCTGCCTCCGCCATCTCGTCCTCGTACTCGCTGGCCACCGCGTCGGCCTCTTCGGTCTGCGCCTCGAACTCGGCGGCGACGCTGATCAGCTCGGCGAGGTTCTCCAGACGGGACTCGTCCTGCGGATCATCGCTGCCCTGCAGCTCGGCGTAATAGCCCGAGCGCTGCAGGATCGCCTCGAGCAGCGCGGCGGGGCCGTGCCCGACCTCGGCCATCTCCTGCAGATCCTCGAGCATCGCCACGAAGACGCGCACGGCGTTCAGCGAGCGCGTGGCGATTCCGGGCGCCTCCTCGGCACGGCGCAGTGCCTCGCCGAACCCGATCCGGTCTCGTTCGGCGAGCATCGCAATCGTTGCTTCGGCCCGGTCGCCGATGCCGCGTTTGGGGACGTTGAGGATGCGGCGCAGGTTGATCTCGTCGGCCGGGTTGGCGAGCACCTGCAGGTAGGCGATCGCGTCCTTGATCTCACGGCGCTCGTAGAAGCGCGTGCCACCGACCACCCGATAGGGCAGCCCGACCCGGATCAGCTGATCCTCGAGCGCCCGGGACTGGGCGTTGGCACGGTAGAAGATCGCGATCTCGCCGGCACGGCGGCCGTCGTCCACCAGGGCGTCGATCTGGCGGCCGATGTACCGGGCCTCCTCCCGCTCGTCGTCGGCGACGTAGAGGGTGATCTTCTCGCCCTGCCCCTGATCGGTCCACAGGTTCTTCTTGCGCCGCCCGGCGTTCTCCTCGATCACGGAGTTCGCCGCGGACAGGATGTTCTGGGTGGAGCGGTAGTTCTGCTCGAGCACGATGGTGCGGGCTGAGGGGAAGTCCTGCTCGAACTCGACGATGTTGCGGATCGTCGCACCGCGGAAGGCGTAGATCGACTGGTCCGAGTCGCCCACGACGGTGAGGTCAGCGCGAGGGTCCTCCCCCACGAGCTCTCGCACCAGCTGGTACTGGGCGGTGTTGGTGTCCTGGTACTCGTCCACCAGCAGGTGTCGGAAACGCCGGCGATAGCCCTCCCGGATCGCCGGGTTGTCC
Organism: Brachybacterium sp.; assembly: GCF_052095815.1. Taxonomy (NCBI): domain Bacteria; kingdom Bacillati; phylum Actinomycetota; class Actinomycetes; order Micrococcales; family Dermabacteraceae; genus Brachybacterium; species Brachybacterium sp. The sequence goes on from NZ_JBQDLF010000021.1 coordinate 55,915, forward strand.
CGCAGCAGGGTCACCGTCAGCCCGATCAGGTCATCGAAGTCCACGGCATTGGCCTGGCGCAGCCGCTCGGTGTAGTTCGTGAAGATCCGGGCCAGGGTCCGCTCGAAGGGATTCTTCGCACTCTCCGCCTGGGCGGCGAAGTCCGCCGGCTCGACCAGGTCGTTCTTCAGGCTCGAGATGCGCGAGGCCAGTGCCCGGGGCGCGTGCTTCTTGGTGTCCAGCTGCAGGTCCTTGGCGATCGTGGTGATCAGCCGCAGCGAGTCCGCGCTGTCGTAGATGGTGAAGGAGCTCTTGAGCCCAGCCGCCTGGGCGTCCCGACGCAGGATGCGCACGCAGGCGCTGTGGAAGGTGGCGACCCACATGCTGCGGGCCACCGGACCCACCAGCTCTCCCACGCGTTCGCGCATCTCGGCCGCCGCCTTGTTGGTGAAGGTGATCGCGAGGATCTCCCCGGGCATCGCCTCACCGGTGCGCAGCAGGTGCGCGATCCTGCGGGTGAGCACGCGGGTCTTGCCCGAGCCGGCACCGGCGACGATCAGCAGGGGGCTGCCGCGATGCTCGACGGCCTTGTGCTGGGCCGGGTTCAGCCCGTCGGTCAGTTCTGCGAGCCCCGCCGCTGCGGCGCCGGCAGGCGACCTCCAGCCGCCGCTCTCCGATCCACGCTCAGCGGGATGCGGGGCCTCCTCCAGATCCGCCGGGGGCTGGGGTACGGGGCGGTCCTGCGCCGGCGGCGCCGAATCGAAGGGAGGCTCCTCGCCATAGGGCGGTTCGTCCTCGCCATAGAACGGTTCGTCGTCCTCCGGGGGGCCGTCGGGCAGCGGCGGCTGCTCGGAGCGATCGCGCTCCTGCTCGCGCCTCGTCGCGGAAGCGGCAGGGGTCACCGACACGCCATCCAGTCGGCGGAAGGCATCGGGCAGCGAGAGGTCGTCGAAAAGTGAGCTCATGAGGGTTCCAGGATAGGCACGGGGCCCGACAGCGCGTGTGCTGCCGGGCCCCGTTGTGGACTGATCGGTGAAGAGGGTGAGCGTGAGCACGCTCCGGCGGTGTCTTTCAGCCGGTCACGGCTCAGACGAAGACGGCGATGATCACATTCGCGACGATCGCGGCGGGAATGCCGAACCAGACCGCGGAGGGCGTCTCGGGGCCCTTCTTGTTCGCGATGTAGGCGAGCACCACTGCGACCACACCGATCAGCAGCTTGATCCCGAGCTTCATGTGGTTCGGGTCGCCGGGGAGGGCGCCCGGGATCGAGACCAGAGCGGCGAGCAGGACGCCGATCACGACGGCACCCGCCGTGGCGTGGGCCATGCCCTTGTTCGGCTGGCGGGTACGGGCAGCTGCCACCCAGGTGCCGAGCGCCACGGCCCAGCAGATCAGGTGCAGCACGACAAGGAGGGAGAACAGGAAGGACATGACACCATGTTAGATCCTTCCCCTGAGAGGACTCTGCTCGCCGCGTGCGAGAATCACCGCATGTCAGCGGCTTCCCCAGGCTCCCCCGACTCTCCGGACCCCGGTCCTGCCACCGTGCCGCTCGGCGCGGACGATGCCGCGCGCGCTCGGCGAGGGCCCGACTGGCTCATCCAGGAGCTCTCCGAGTTCGACGCCGAACGCCCGCCCCGCCTCACCCCGGGGCGCCTCGTCGCCGGATTCCTCTCCGGGGCGCTGGTGATCGCGCTGCTCGGCTGGGCGCTCCCCTGGGCCACCGGTGCGAGCTGGGCGGAGATCGGTGGGACCCTCGCGTCCTTGCCGCTGTGGGCGCTGCCCGCCATGGTGGTGCTCGGAGTCGGGGCTTTGGTGCTGGAATCGCTCACCGTGCGTGCCGCTCTGCCCGGGTCACGCTGGCGCCCCGCCCTGCTGGGGCACGCCGCCTCGTCGGCGACCACCCTGGCCATCCCGGGGGGCTCAGTGCTGGGGCTGGGCGTGCTGGGCTGGATCCTGCGTCGCTCCGGGCTCGCGCTGCCGCTCATCTTCACCGGCATCGTCGCCGCGTCACTGGTCGAGATGGTGATCACCTCGGTGCTGATCCCGCTGCTGGGACTTGGCGCCTATGCGCTGAGCTCGGTGCTGGCGCCGACGGGGATCGCGCTGCCCGGTGCGCTGTGGGCGGCGCTGGTCGCGGTTCTCGGCGCTGTGCTCGCCCTCGCGCTCACCTCAGTGCTGCTGCGCCGGCCGGTGCTGGCGAAGATCCTCGCCCAGTTCGGGCAGACGCTGCCCGAGCACCTCGCACGCGAGATCCTCATGCAGCGCGATGCCCTGGTGCAGATGCTCCGGCGGCGTCCGCTGCAGCTGCTGGCACCCACGATCGGCGCCCGGCTGCTGCAGTGGATCGCGCTGCTGGCGGCCTTCGAGGCGGTGGGGGCCACCGTGCCGCTGGCGTTGACGGTGGCGATCTTCGCGCTCGGGAGGGTGCTCTCCCTGGTACCCCTGACCCCGGGCGGTGCCGGCGTGTCCGAGGCGGTCGGAGCCGCTGCGCTGGTGGCCCTGGGGGTGGGTGCCGCCGAGTCCGCGGCGGCGATGCTCCTGCTGCTGGTGACCATGCTGATCATCCCGCTGTTGGGAGGGGCGCTCGCTGCCGTGGTGGCACTGAGCTTCGCGCCCGATCGACGACCGGCGCGCTGAGGCGGCAGTACTCGACCAGCAGCACTGAGCCAGCAGCGCCGGGCAAGTCGGCAGGGCCCGCACCCGGGTCCGATCACGTGCGGGGACGGGACTCAGCCCATCTCGTCGTCGTCGGGTTCGTCGTAGTCGGGGGTGTCGATCCCGAGGGTGTGGGACGGATGGGCGAGGAGGCCCTCGCCAGCGCTCGGCAGCAGGGGGAAGCCGCCGATGCTGGCACCGTGCTCGGTGCCGACGAAGGCAGCGACATCCTGCACATGTCGATGCGCCTCATCGCCCCTGCCCAGGAATCCAGCGCCGGAGTATCCTCCCAGCCGGCGCCCGCTGCTGCGTTCGGCGGCCACCGCGGCGCCGTCCAGCTGCTTGGCGCTGGCCCGCATCCCGCTCGCGATCCTTCCCAGCTCCGGATACTGGTCCAGGGTCCAGCGCTCGTGGAGCTTCTCGCCGATCTCCCGGGTCTCGGGGACCACGGAGAGGGTGACGTCCACCAGGGAGTTGGCCAGTCGCAGCCGCAGGATGGTGAGGCGGTCTGCGGCACGGCGCAGGGCAGCTGCGTGCCCTCGCAGCTCACACGGGTCCGCGGTCATCGGTCAGCTCCTTCCCGGGACGTGCTGGCACCGAGGTGCCGAGGTCGGAGGCACCGTCGAGTGCACTCATGGTAGGGGCTCCAGCGCTGAGCGCATCCAGCCATTCGTCCAGGATCGTGGTGGCCCTGGACCGGGCATCCGCGTCGGAGAGGAAGACGTCGTGGCGGGCTCCGTCGATCGCCTCGATCCGCACCTCGGGGCCGAGGCGGGCGGCGGCGCGGGCGAGGGTGCGGACGTCCAGCACCGAATCGGCACGTCGCATCTCTTCGACGAACCGCGCACCGATCCGGCTGCGCGCGGAGTGCATCACCAGCACCGGGATGGACAGCGGGCCGGCAGCGGCGAGGCGGCTCTGGCCCTCGATGATCGCGCCGAGGGTGTTTGCGGGCAGGCGGTGCCCGCCGGGTGGTTTGAGCACCAGGTCGTAGTCATGGGCCCCGCCGAAGTCGCGGTGAGTGGCCCGGGCGTAGTTCTGGCTCCCCGAGGGGAAGAGGGGACGGCGCCGGAGTCGTTCCGCGAGCAGTCTCACCGGTGCCTCCGCGAGGGATCGGGCCACCGGCCCCAGATGCATCTCGAGCCATGGGGAGTTCAGCGCGAGGCCCGCGACCGTGCCGGGATGGCGCTGCGCCCAGAGCGCCGCGATGAGCCCGCCGGTGGAGTGGGCCAGCAGCACCGGCGGCCGGTCGCGGCCGATGATCCGCAGCGCGGCCCCGATCTCCTGGTCATAGCGGTTGAGGTGATCGACCTCGGTCGCGGTCTGGCCGGGCAGCAGGCTGCGTCCGTGCTTGCGCAGGTCCACGCCCCAGACTTCATGCCCGTGGCGTCCCAGGTGCTCCATCAGATCACGGTCGAACACATAGTCGGACCATCCGTGCATCAGCAGGATCGGCGGCTTCTTCGCCGCGCCCGTTGCCTCTGCACCGACCGGCTGTGGGGTGTCCGTCGCCTCGCGATGGATCAGCGTGGCGATCAGGGGTCCTTCGTCATCCGCTCCGAGGTCGATCGGGTGCGCTGTGTACCCCTCCCCCAGGATCGGGTCTCTGCTCACTCGTCCTTGGTGCTGTCCTGGAGCAGGTCGACGACCTCATCGCGGCGGTAGCGGCGATGGCCGCCGAGGGTGCGCATGTAGGTGAGCTTTCCTGCCTGGGCCCAGCGGGTGACCGTCTTGGGGTCGACGTGGAACATCTTGGCGACCTCGGCGGGGGTCAGTAGTTCCGCGGTGTCCTCATTGCCCGCGGGGTGTTGCTCCGTGGATGCATTCATGGGGCGTGCGACCTTTCACTGCGGGCATCGGGGAGCGGGCAGCGCCCTGATAGACAGGTGATGTGCGCTCCGGTCTCCAGACTACTGGGTAATGTCTGAAGTCGAGCAAACTTATGACCAGTGTCGTGCCAATATCCAGAGTTCGGCCGTGCCCTCTGGGTCACATCCTGATTCCCCGAAGGGATGTCCGGCACGTCTCACTCCTCGGGGTTCGCCGGACGACAGGGCGACCATGTACCCTGGGCCCACGAAACTAATGCCATCTTCCGGGTCGACAAGAGCACCCGGCAGCCGATGCACAGGGGGTCAGATCCATGGGTCGCGGCCGACAGAAAGCCAAGCACACCAAGGTGGCACGGGACCTCAAGTACTACAGCCCGCCGACGGACCTCACGGCACTGCAGCGCGAGCTGCAGTCTCAGAGAGGCGAGACAGCCTCCGCCAATGGAGACAGTCGGGCCGAGGACAGCGACGACCGGGCCGACGAAGACGCTCCGTCCGTCTATCGCCGTTGAGGACGCCCGGCACCAGCCGGGAAGCACCGTGACACAGCAGGAGGGCCGACCCATTGGGTCGGCCCTCCTGCTGTGTCACGGCCCCTGTGTCACGAAGTCACGGCCCCTG